>JALWRX010000073.1 GCA_027080505.1 Ghiorsea sp. | reverse complement strand
CGATTTTGGGTCACCCCATATATATTCAAAGGCGAGGGCAAGACTTAGTGTCCAGAATGCATGGTCAAAAAACAAGAGAGTTAAACAACCTGAATGGGGATAATATTGTCGCGGTCGGCATACCCCATATCTTTATACCAAGCTTGGGCATATAATGCTTCAAATGTAGCGTGGATACGCCCATCTTCATGTTTAAAATGTTCACTGTAATAAGCCTCAATATCACGCAGCAAGGCTCTGCCATACAAACCACCACTGCGTCCTTGAATGGCAGATGCTGATGCACCAATACCTTTAAGCTCGCGCACCAAACCCATGGTGTTGGGGTAGGTGAGTGTAAACAAATCAGAATCTGTTACATGGTCTTCCACCGCACATTCGCCAAGGCTATTTCCCAAGCTCATCACATCAGGAAAAGGCAATACAGAGTTGGTGTGTTCAGGGTTGATGTGGGCAAGTGTTTGCTTGAGTTCGCTTAATGTTCTACGTCCAAAGGTGGAGAATAAAATCAACCCGCCTGGTTTAAGCACGCGGCGCATTTCTTGCATCATGGCTTGGGCATCGGGTACCCATTGCATAGCGAGGTTGGATGTCACCAAATCAAAGGATGCTTTTTTAAAAGGAAGAGCAACAGCATCACTGACCGCATGGTGGTATTTACGTTGCCAAGGCATACGCCTAGGAAATTGTTGTTGGGTATGGCAAACCATGGCTTCTGAAATGTCAGAGGCATAGATATGTGCTTTTTTGTATTTTTCAGCCAATAGGCGAGTGAAAAAACCTGTGCCGCAACCAATGTCCAAGATGGATTGGGGTTGAAGTTTGGTGAAGTCTAGGTGTGCCAGTAAACGCCGCCCGATTTCGCGTTGCAATTCGGCATGGTCATCATAACTGCTTGTTGCGCCAGAAAATGCACGGCGCACGTTGTTTACATTGATAAATTCTTCCACCATTGCTCCAATAATTGATTAAAGGCGACATGATGGGTGAGAAATGGCGCATGTCCACAGTCTTCAAATAAATGTAGCTCTGCATGGGGGATTTGTTGGGCTAAATATTGCCCCGCTTGTACAGGTACAATCACATCTTGTTGCCCATGTACAATCAAGGTTGGACATGTGATGGATGTGAGGTTTTGGCGTAGATCTAAGTCCGATAAATATGATAAACCTGCTTGTAAAGCTTGTGCTGTTGGTGGATTATCGTTGTTGATTGCAGTTTTAGCGATGTCGCGTAAGGCATGGCGGCTAAGTTTGTCGCCATGCAACATCATTTGAAAGAAACGTTGCATCAACTTTGGGTTCTGTGTTTCGGCAGCCTGACTAAAGCCTTGCCATACTTCATCACTGCAGCCGTGCATCCAACCATGGTGTTGGCGAAAGCGGGGGGTTGTTGAAACCAGTACAAGTCCGCTTAAACCTTTAAGTTCTTGTTGTAGTTTGATGGCGATTTGCCCGCCCAAAGACCAGCCGACCAGTATGGTGGGTTGGTTATGGGTATTAATATGATGTTGGACTTCTTGTTGCAAGTGGGTGAGCCACGCTTCAGTCGCTATATCGGGGCTTCCGCCGTGACCGGGTAGGTTGATGGCATAGGAGCGCGTAAGCGGAGAAAAGTGTTTGACTTGTTGATGCCAAATTTGAGTGGATTGCCCCCAGCCGTGCAAAAAAATGATATGAGGGGGCGTTTTCATGCACCAAGCATAATTCCAAGCTATGAAATAGACAAAATAAATGTGCCCAAATATACTTACAATTATTTGAGAGAAGGGTGTACGTTATGGTTAAATTGTGTTTGATGTTGGTTTGTCTGCTTTTATATTTTGGAACAGGCGAACTTGTTGCTGATGAATATCAATATACTGGTAAAGCTGCTGTTAGATTTGAAATTGAAGCGGCTATGCAGGGTTGGGAAAAGGATAATTTTGATGCTGATGCCTTGAAAATAGCATTGAAACATGCCAAACGTGGTGATGTTGATGCAAAATGGTTTCTGATTTATGCAGCCAGTGGTAATGCTCACTATTGGGATGAGTTTGATGCTGAAATTCTGAATACCATGCTCAAGCTTGGTGTGGATATAAACACTGAAAACCAACAGGAACAAACAGCTTTAACCTATGCGCTTATGTCAACGAATGAGGAGGTTGCGAAGTGGCTGATAGCGCATGGTGCTAATATTAATCATGTGAACGCTTCAGGGCAGACCGCATTGCATTTGGCTGCCAAGAATGGGGATGAGAGCTTGTGTAAAAAATTGTTGGCACTGGGCGCTGATGTTAATTTGCAGGATCGAGATGGTCGGACAGCTTTGCACATGGCAAGCACTGAATGGGATGGATATATAGGCAATCCTGGGGCAGCACTTCCAGCGATTCTTGAGGCTAAAGGTGTGCAGCTTGATATTCAGGATAAGCGGGGAAATACAGCTTTATTGGGTGCGGTATGGAAGCAGTATGATAATGTGGTAACACAACTATTAAAGGCAGGGGCTAATCCCAATATAGCTAACAAGGCAGGTTTGACACCATTGGTTTTGGTACGCATGAGAAAGCAATTTTCTCGCCCTGATAACGCTTATCTTACTAAGCATACCCAGCAAATTAACACGACAATGGAACAGGTGTTGCTTGCTTTTGGAGCAGCGTTAATCTCATCAGACCTTGTAAACTCAAAAAAATATCGTAGAGCAGGAGCCGTTGTGGTTCCTTTATATCCAGAGCCAGGAGGCAGGATTCAAGCAGATTATCAGCCAAATGTGCGCACAGGTGTTGAAGTGTGGGTTCCCAAAAAGTGCCCGCAATGTATTACACAGATTATCCTTGGGTATCATGGTATTCCTATTGCGTGTGTTTATGATGGCAAGCCTGGGGTGTATCCAGGGCAGTTTGTGGATCATGAGTTTGTTTTAAAGGGTGTAACACTTAAGCCAAATGAACATTATCCTTTGCAATACAAACAAACATTGGAATATACATGTAAAGATGGTATGGAGAAATATCGCCAGCATCCACCGACAAAAGGCTATATGGGTGTTACATTGCGGTTGCGCTGAGTTTGACATAGCCAAGATTCTGAGTAGAAAGCGCAACCAATTCGCACACGCTTCTTCCGTTGTGCCCTAGAGAAATGGGGATTGGAAGCGTGGAGGAAATAATAACAATCGGAGCACATTAAAATGTCTCAATTTACTATGAAAGCACTGCTAGAAGCAGGCGTACACTTTGGTCACCAAACCCGTCGTTGGAACCCTAAAATGGCACCATACATTTTCGGTTCACGTAACGGTATCCATATCATCGACCTACAAAAAACATTGCGTATGGCAAACGAATCTTATGATTTTATGCGTGAATTGGCTGCCGCTGGCGGACGTGTATTGTTCGTGGGCACTAAACGTCAAGCGCGTGATGCTGTAAAAGAAGAAGCAAGTCGTGCAGGTCAATACTATGTGAATCATCGTTGGCTGGGTGGTATGTTGACCAACTTCCAAACAGTACAACAATCTGTACGTAAAATGAAAGAATTAAAGCGCAAAAAAGAAGAAGGTATTTTTGACCTTATCACCAAAAAAGAAGCATTAAAATTACAAAATGACCTTGATAAGCTTGAACGCACATTGGGTGGTGTTGAAGAAATGACGCACTTGCCCGATTGCTTGTTTGTGATTGATGTGCAAAAAGAAGAGTTGGCTGTGAAAGAAGCACAAAAATTGGGTATCCCAGTTGTGGCTGTTGTGGATTCAAACTGTAATCCAACAGGTATTGATTATGTTGTTCCAGGTAATGATGATGCGATTCGTGCTGTGCGTTTATTCTGCAGTAAAATTGCAGATGCAATCATTGAAGGCACTGAAACTTTCCACTTGGAAAATGCTGAAGATGGTGCTGACATCATCGAACAAATGGCAAACCAAGCTGAAGAAACAGTAGAAGTACCTGCGGAAGAAGCTGCTGAAACAGTGGCGGAAGAGGTTGCAGAAGAAACGGCGGAAGCAGTGGAAGAAGCTGCACCTGCGGAAGAAGCAAAAGCTTAATTCTGAAAACTTAATAAAATATTATACATAGCTAGAACGCGCAGAAAGGCGCGTCAATTGGATGGAGATAGAAATGGCAATTACAGCTGCTGACGTAAAAAAACTGCGCGAAGCAACAGGCGCAGGCATGATGGATTGTAAAAAAGCACTGACTGAAGTGGGTGGTGATTTTGATGCTGGCGTAGATTATTTGCGTAAAAAAGGTCTAGGTGCTGCAGAGAAAAAAGCAGGGCGTGTTGCAGCAGAAGGTCTGGTGGCAACAAAAACCAATGGCAATGCTGCGGTAGTATTGGAAGTGAATGCTGAAACTGACTTCGTAAGTAAAAATGAACAGTTTGTAGCATTTGTGAATAAATTGGCTGACTTTATTCTTGAAAAACGCCCTACAGATGTGGCTTCATTGTTGGCAATGGATTTTGATGCTGGTTTAACAGTTGAGCAAACATTATCGCAATTGATTGCAACCATTGGTGAGAATATGAGCGTTCGCCGTTTTCAAATTTTGGAAACCAATGGCGTGGTTGCGGGTTATATTCATGGTGCAGGTAAAATTGGCGTATTGGTTGCAGTTGAAGGTGAAGCTAATGATGAACTTGCAACGATTGCACGTAATGTTGCTATGCATGTTGCGGCCGTAAACCCTGAGTTTGTTTCTCGTGACTCTGTGACTGATGAAGCGATTGAACGTGAACGTAAAGTGTTGACTGAGCGTGCATTGGCAAGTGGTAAACCTGAAGCAATTGTTGAGAAGATTGTTGCTGGGCAAATGAATAAGTTTTACTCAGAAAACTGCTTGTTGGATCAAGCTTTTGTGATGGATACTGACAAAACTGTTGCTAAAGCTGTGTCTGATGTTCAACCAGGTGCAAAAGTCGTTGCAGTTGCTCGCTTTGCTTTGGGTGAAGGCATTGAGAAAAAAGAAGAAGATTTTGCTGCTGAAGTTGCAGCACAAATCAAAGGCTGATAACAAGTTAAACAATTATGGTTGCCTCGAGTTTGTTTTTGGGCAAGCTTGAGGCAGCTTAAGTTTTAAGATAGATATGTTGGTATCAAAGCTTTAAGGAGTTCGCATGGCATCAGGCACCAAATATAAACGGGTATTACTCAAACTATCTGGTGAGGTATTGATGGGGCAAAGCGGTTATGGTATTGATCCTGATACGATTAATCGTTTAGCAAGTGAACTGATCGAAGTGCGCGATAGTAAGGTGGACTTAGCTATCGTTATTGGTGGTGGCAATATATTTCGTGGTAATATGGGTACTGCTTCTGGCATGGACAGAGCAAGTGCTGATTATATGGGCATGATGGCAACGGTGATGAACGCCATTGCTTTGCAAGATGCTTTAGAACGGCAAGGCGGTCATGTTCGGGTGATTTCTGCATTACACATTAAAGAAGTAGCAGAACCCTATATTCGTAGGCGTGCGGTACGCCATCTTGAAAAAGGTAGAATTCTTATTTTTGCCTCAGGTACAGGCAATCCTTATTTTACAACTGATACAGCCGCCAGTTTGCGTGCAATGGAAATTAATGCAGATGTGGTGTTGAAAGGCACTAAAGTAGATGGTGTGTATACGGCTGACCCAGTCAAAGATCCATCTGCTACACGTTATGATACCCTAACATTTACTGAAGCATTAACCAAGCAGTTGGGTGTAATGGATGCCACAGCCATGTCATTGTGTAGGGATAATCAAATGCCGATTGTAGTGTTTGATGTGACAACACAAGGGCAAATGTTAAAAGCTGTGATGGGTGAGTCTGTGGGTACAACAGTTCAGGAGAGTTGAGATGTTTGAAGATTTGAAAGAACGGATGAACAAAACAATTTCGGCACTAAAGAATGAGTTGGCAACTATTCGTACAGGTCGGGCAAATGCTAACTTATTGGATCATGTGCGTGTTCCTTATTATGGTTCAGATGTGCCAGTAAGCCAAGTGGGAAGTATCTCTGTACCTGAACCACGTATTTTAATGATTACACCTTGGGAAAAGGCTGTACTAAAAGACTTGGAAAAAGCATTGTTGGCTTCTGACTTGGGTCTTACTCCCTCCAATGATGGTGAAGTGATTCGCTTAATTTTACCTGAACTAACCGAAGATAGGCGTAAAGAATTTGTGAAGCAAGCCAAGGCAATGGCTGAAAAGTCAAAAGTATCGTTGCGCAATTTGCGCAGGGATGCCAATGAAGCGGTGAAAAAGCAGGTGAAAGAAGAAGGTTTGCCTGAAGATGAGTCCAAACGTTTGCAGGATGAGATTCAGAAAATCACAGATAGCTTTGTCAAAGAAGTGGATACTATCATTGAGAAAAAAGAACAGGATATTTTAACTGTTTAATGTCTTCTGCTGAAGGGCTGTCGTTACAACGTGTGCCCAAACATGTTGCTATTATTATGGATGGAAATGGTCGCTGGGCAAAAGCTCAGGGGTTATCTCGTCTTGAAGGGCATAAGCAGGGTGCAAAACGTCTTAGAGATGTGATTCAATGGGCAAAAGATGCTGGGGTAAAACAAGTTTCTTTGTATGCCTTTTCAACAGAAAACTGGAAGCGCCCTAAGCTGGAAATTGCAGGTTTGATGACACTTTTAGCCACCATGTTGCCTTTAGAAGTGCCAAAGATGCAAGAGAAAGGGGCTAGGCTTTTAATATTAGGTGATATATCCAAGTTCCCATGGGTGGCACGTCGAGCTTTGAACAAGGCTGTGCAAGCCACAAAAGACAATACAGAAATTGATGTGATTTTATGCTTAAATTATGGTGGTCAACAAGAGATTGTTGAAGGCGTAAAATCTTTTTATGCATCATTTGATGATGAGAAAACGCGTGCGAAAGCGTTTTCTGAGCTTACCCCCGAAACACTTTATCAATTTTTAGGTAGAGATAATATTTTGCCCGTAGATTTATTGATTCGCACGGGTGGTGAAAAGCGTATTTCTAACTTCCACTTGTGGGATGCTGCTTATGCAGAACTCTACTTTACAGATACCAACTGGCCTGCATACAGTCAGCAAGACTTAGCTGATGCTTTGCAAGATTTTGCGCATCGGGAACGCCGTTTTGGTAAGACCAGTGAACAGGTTCAGGCAGGTGATGTTGATGAGTGAACTTAAGAAACGAGTGATTACTGCGGCTTTCTTAATTGCAGGGGCGGTATATTGGATGTTTTATACATCAGAAGGTGTATTTAACTTACTCACCGTAGGCTTGGGTTTATTGGCTGTTGTAGAATTACTTGCCATGCTTTCTTTAGGCGTGGGTCTGCTTTATGTTGGTACGTTGGCAATTCCTAGTTTGTTTTGGATTTGGAGCCCTGATACTATTCCCGTGCTGTTTCCGTTGCTAACACCATTGGTTTTGTGGCTACTTATTTTCTTAGTTACGCATAGGCATAATAATACACCTGAGCACTTTGCACGATTTGTATATTTGCAAAGCATGAGCATGCTATTGATGTTATTTTGTTATACTTTGATTGTTGTGCATCATTTGCCAGATGGGATTTTGTTTTTATCGGGTGCTTTTTTGGGCGTGTGGGCAGCAGATATTGCAGCTTATTTTACAGGAAAAGCCATGGGTAAAAATAAACTTTGCCCATCCATTAGCCCTGGCAAAAGTGTAGAAGGTTTTATGGGTGGTTTATTTTTTGGTACGATGACAGCGGCTGTTTTTTGGGTGCAAATGTTAGCTATGCCGATGTTGACCGCGCTAGTGTTGGCTTTGTTATTGGTGGTAATTTCTGTCGCTGGTGATTTGGGTGAATCGGCATTGAAACGTGCGGTTGGTGTTAAAGATAGTGGTCGCATGCTGCCAGGGCATGGTGGTATTTTAGACAGAATTGATGCTTTACTGCCTTCGATTCCTTTTGTTGCCATGTTGTGGATGGTGGTATCATGAATAAACCCATGCAGTTAACCATTTTGGGTGCCACAGGTTCGATTGGTACGAGTACGATTGATGTGATGTTACGCCATCCTGAACAGTTTCAGGCTTATGCTTTGGTTGGACATAAAAATGTCACTTTAATGCAAAAACTTGCAGAACAAGTAAAGCCTGCCTTTGTTGTGATGACGGATGAAGCAGCTTATCACGATTTAAAGGGTAAACTTCCTGCTACAACAAAACTTGAATATGGCATGGATGCAGCAGAAGCCGTCGCATCTGCAGTTGAAGTGGATATGGTGATGGCAGCTATGGTGGGTTCGGCTGGTTTGCCTGCAACACTGGCTGCGGTTCGCGCGGGTAAACGTGTAGGGCTTGCCAATAAAGAGTGTTTGGTTACAGCAGGTCGTATTTTTATGCAGGCAGCGAAAGGTTATGGTGCAGAAGTTGTACCTGTGGATTCTGAACATGCTGCTGTGCATCAAGCATTGGCAGGTCACGATAGAGGCTCGGTTACTCGGATTATCCTTACTGCATCAGGTGGACCTTTTCGTAATCGTGATCCTGAAAGCTTAAAGCATATTACAGTTGAAGAAGCCGTTGCTCATCCCAATTGGAGCATGGGCGCGAAAATTAGCATTGATTCAGCAACCATGATGAATAAAGCACTGGAACTGATTGAGGCCAAATGGCTGTTTGATGCTAAAGCAGAACAATTATCTGCTATTATTCATCCGCAAAGTATTGTGCATGCTATGGTAGAATATAGAGATGGTTCGGTATTGGCTCAACTTGCAATGCCTGATATGCGTTCGCCCATTGTATATGCTATGCAGGCAGAGCCACGGTTAGAGAGTGGCATTCCGTGGCTTGAGTTGGCACAAACGCAACCTTTAGAATTTCAAGCCATTGATGAAGCACGTTTTCCTGCTATGCGTTTGGTCAAAGCAGTGCTTGCAGGCGAAGATAGCCTTGCCATTGCTTTAAATGCTGCCAATGAAGTAGCAAATCAAGCTTTCCAAGATGGCAAGCTTGGTTTTATGGATATTGTAAATACGGTTGAGAAAGTGATGGATAGAACAAAAGAACAACCTGTTGAAACGCTTGAACAAGTATGGCAGTTGGATAAGCAAGCACGTATCCAAGCTAAGGAAATGATACCCCAATGATAGAAACTATTCACACCACATTATATTTTATTGCTGCGATTGTTATTCTCATTGGTTTTCATGAGTATGGTCATTTTATTGTTGCGCGTAAACTTGGTATTAAAGTCGAGAAGTTTTCCATTGGTTTTGGACCTTCATTATTTTCATGGCGTGGTAAAGATGGTGAAGTGGAGTATGTGATTGCGGCAATCCCCTTGGGTGGATATGTAAAAATGCTGGGTGAGAACCCCTATGAGCAACTTGAAGAAAGCGAAGAAAGCGTTGTATTATCAGAAGCAGATAAAAAGCGAGCATTTAATAATCAGCCTGTATGGAAACGTGCTGCTGTTGCTGTAGCAGGTCCAGCCTTCAATTTTATACTTGCTATTGTTGCTTATATGGTGGTGGCCTGGATGGGGCACCTGGTCTTACCACCAGTGGTTGGTTTGGTAAATCCTAATTCGGAAGCAGAACATCAAGGTATTTTGGTGGGTGATAGAATTGTTGCGGTTGATGAAACTAAAGTGACATCATGGCAAGCATTTGAAGAAGTTTTGAAGTTAAATGTTGGTGGTGAACACACCTTATCTATAGATAGGGATGGGCAACATATCGACTTGCCTGTTTATTTGGCGCACCCTGAAAAAGATGTGTTTCTGTCCAATGTGGCAGAGGAAGTATTGGGGCTGGGTTTGGGATTGGATATTCTTGTCCAAGAGGTGATGCCTGATTCTCCAGCGGAAAAAGCTTTGCTTCAAGCAGGAGATCAAATATTGGCGGTTAACGGTGAACCAGTGAAGTCGGTGCATGGTTTGATTGAAGTGATTGGTAAGCATGCTGGGGAAACTGTACAAATTCAGGTGCAGCGGGGTAGTGCACAGTTACAATTGGCAGTGATACCCAAAGGGAATGAGTCTGGACGAGGTTTAATCGGGGTGCGTCTAAGCGCAAAACCTTGGGCAGAGCCTGAGTGGCAACGTAAAGGTGTTTGGGAAGGTGTGCTGTATGGCTTTACGCGTACTTGGGAAGTTACTGTGATGACGGGCGAAATGTTTAAACGTATGGTGAGTAGCTCAATCTCTGCTGATAATTTGGGTGGTCCGATTGCTATTGCGCAAATGGCTGGTAACACGGCAGAACGTGGTTTGGTGTATTTCATTATGTTCTTGGCTTTCTTTTCAGTGAATTTAGCGATTTTAAATTTATTGCCTATTCCTGTTTTGGATGGTGGTATGTTAGTATTCTTGGCTATTGAGCAGTTGCGAGGTAAAGCCTTGAGCCCAGAAATGCAAATGCGCTTTCAAATGACAGGAATGTTACTAATTATGGCTCTGATGTTGTTTGCGTTTTACAATGACATTATGCGCTTGTTTCGAGGATAAGCATGAAAAAAAATGGGTTTAATGCACTTGTAGGTTGTGTGTTGTTGTTGTGTGCGCAGATTGCAATTGCAGAAGATATGGTGGTAGCAGTAGCTATTGAAGGCAATCACTATGTGGAAACACCAGCAGTGATGGCAAAGGTGCATAGTAAAGCTGGTTTACCATTAGATAGGCGCGTAATTAGCCAAGATATTCGCCGCTTGTTTGCAACGGGTTACTTTTCTGATGTGTATGCTGAAGGTGAGCGGGTAGATGGTGGTATTAAACTGATTTATATGGTGAAAGAAAATCCTGTTATTGCCAGTGTTTCTTTTGAAGGTAATAAGGAACTATCGAACAAAAAACTTCGACCCAAAATGAAGATTAAACCTGGTATGATTTTGAGTCCTTTGGTAGAAAGTATTGATACCAATATGATACGCAAAGCTTACTTAGCTAAAGGTTATTATCAGGTGGATGTGCATATTGAGGCAACGCCGTTGGATGATGGACGCGTTGATGTAAAGGTCACCATTGATGAAGGTACAGTCACCCACATCAAAGATATTCGTTTTATTGGTAATAAGTCCTTTTCAAGTGAAAAGCTACGTAATGTTTTGGCTTCTTCAGTTTCAGGTTTAGGCAGTTGGTTTAGTAATAATGATGTGTTTAGCCGTAGGCGTTTTGAAGCTGATGCACAAATGATACGTATGTTTTACCAAGATGCAGGTTATTTGGATGCCAAAGTGGAGTCCACTCGCTTGATGCTGACACCGAATAAAGATGGTTTTTACTTATCTTTGAGTATTTATGAAGGTGAAGTCTTTACGGTCAGTGCAATTGAGTTAACGGGTGATGTTACACCATCCAAAGAAGCTTTGATGGATGTTATAAAACTAAAACAAGGTGAATTGTATTCGTTAACCAAGTTGCGTGAGTCCATCCAAGCAATGACAGAAAAAGTGGGTGATGAAGGTTATGCTTTTGCCAACATAACACCGATGTTTCATAGGAATTTAGAAAATAATACGGTTGTTATTGAGTTTGATATTGAAAAAGGGCGTGAAGTGTATGTGGAACGCGTTGAAATCCAAGGGCATAGCAAAACACAGGAGCATGTAATTAGGCGTGAGTTAAGACAAGCCGAAGGGGAGCGCTACAGTGCGAGTAAAATTCGACGTAGTAAAGAGCGTTTGCAACGGATTAGTTACCTTTCAAAAAGCAAAATATCTACACCTAGAGGTAAAGCTGCGAACACCGTGGATATGAAGTTGGATATTGAAGAAGGTAAAAGTGGATCTTTTTCTGCAGGTGTTAACTACTCGCAACTTTATGGAGTGGGTTTTGTAGGAAAAGTTTCTGAAAATAACTTTTTGGGTGGTGGTTATAAAACAAGTGTAAGTGCAGATGTTGGTGGAGCAGTGAATAATTATGATATTAGTTTAACCGACCCTTACTTTTTTGGTGAAGATGCAAGTGCTTCGTTACGTGTTTTTCAAAATCAAACGGATATACGAACTATTGTATTGTATAACCAAGATAGTAAAGGAGCCTCATTTAATGTAGGTATGGCATTGAATGAATATATGCGTTATTCGGTGGGTTATTATTTGACCACCACAACCCTTTCTGGTGTCCCAACCACATCATCATTGGCACTGCGTTCACAAGAGGGTACTTATACTACAGGTGAATTGGTGCAGTCGCTTTCGTATGATACGCGCAATCGAACATTGATACCTACAGAGGGAAGCTTGTCTTCACTTTCTTTAGGTTATGCTGGTGCAACTGGAGGTGATAGAAAATTTTATGAAACCACAGCCTCAACACAGTACTACTTTCCACTGACGGACTTTTGGACATTACGCACAGCTATGAAGTTAGGGCAAATTCAAGGCTATGGCGGTGAAGATGTGCCTGTTTATCGCAGATATTCATTGGGTGGCGTGGGAAGTATGCGTGGCTATAATTATTACGGTATATCAGTTATTGATCCACAGACATTAGATATTCTTGGCGGCACGAAAAAAGCAACAGCTTCTATTGATTTACAGTTTCCTTTGCCTTATATGGAGCAAGCTGGATTTAGAGGCGCATTTTTTGTGGATGCGGGTACAGTTTGGGGTACATCTGACGTTGCTTTTGATAAGGGGGCTATTCGGGGCTCTTATGGTTTTGGTATTGAATGGAGTTCGCCTGTTGGCCCAATTACTTTAACCTGGGCTACAGCGGTGAATGCGCAGCCACTGGATGATACTCGACGCTTTGAGTTTGCACTTGGTCGTGGTTTTTGAGATAGTTGCCATCTAGATTTTGTGTGAGATTAGTTTGCTTGATAAATAAAAGGTAAAAGGTGTAGTTGATTAAATGAAGAAAATTATTGCAGTATGTATTGCCATGTCTTGTTTGTGGGTAGGTCAAAGTTTCGCTTCAGAGATGAGAATTGCTTATGTAGATATCAAAGTATCAATGGAAAATACCAAGGCTTATAAACAGGGTGTAAAGCGTTTTGAAGCTTTGCAAAACAAAAAAAGAAAACAGCTTGATGCCAAACGTAAAAAGTTAACAGATTTGGATAAAGAGCTACAAATGCAGTCTATGGCAATGACTTCTGAGCACCTTATGGAAAAACAGCAAGAATTAGCTCGTTTGAAAAAAGAGTTTGATCGCGATCTTCAAGATGCAACCGATGAATTAAAACGCGAGAAACGCCAACTAGACCAAGCCATGTTTGGTAAGTTTTACAATGCAGTTAAAAAATATGGTAAAGAGCACAAGTTTGATATTATTTTACCACGGTCTGCAATTATTTATGGCAGCGAATCTTATGATATTACAGCTGATATTACGAAAGTCTTAGACAAAACAAAATAAATTTTGTGAGTATGACACCTCTCACACTTGCAGAAACCGCTAATCTTCTTGGTGGTAAGCTTATTTGTAATGATTCCAGCAAGATTATTGTTGGGGTACAAACTTTAGTGAAAGCAAAGGCAAATCAAGCTTCATTTTTAAGTAATATGAAGTATAAAAATGATTTGCAGAGTACCCAAGCAGGGCTTGTTTTGTTGGGTCAAGATACAGAATTGCCAGAGAAAACTCCTTTTGCCACGCTTCGTTTGGATAATCCATATGTTGGTTTTACCAAGTTACAGCGCTATTTTCATCCTGCACCCGTAGCAACAGGTGTGGTTGATGAATCAGCTTGTATTCATGAAGATGCTAAGCTTGCAGAGCAAGTGCAAGTTGATGCATTTGTTAGCATTGCCCAAGGTGTATCGGTAGGTGCAGGTAGCATTATTGGTGCGGGTTGTGTTTTGGAACAAGGTGTAAGCATAGGTAAAAACTGTTTGTTACATCCAAGGGTTGTGCTTGCTCAAGGTACACAATTGGGTGACCGTGTAATTATTCAAGCAGGGGCTGTTGTAGGTTCAGATGGTTTTGGTTTTGCTTGGACTGGTTCAGAATATTTGAAAATTCCACAAGTTGGTCATGTGGTCATTGAAGATGATGTGGAAATAGGTGCCAACACATGTATCGATCGTGGTGCTATTGGCAACACTGTCATTAAACAAGGTGCGAAGTTGGATAATCTGATTCAACTTGCACATAATGTTGAAGTTGGAGAGCATACTGTTATTGCAGGGCAAGCTGGTTTTGCGGGTTCAACAGTGATTGGCAAGGGTTGCCAGTTTGGTGCACAATCAGGTGTAGCCGGTCATTTGAATTTAGTGGATGGTACGATAGTTGGTGCTAAAGCTGGTGTGATTGGGGACATCAAAGAAAAAGGTATGGTTTCAGGGTTCCCTGCTGTGCCACACAGGCATTGGCTGAAAGCTTCTGCCTTGTTTGATAGGCTGCCTGCCATTTGGAATAAAATTAAGCGTTTAGGTTGAGTTTGGAGTATTGCATGGCTTTTAATATTGATGAAATAATGGATAGGTTACCACATCGTTACCCCTTTTTATTGGTGGATAGGGTGTTGGAGTTAACAGAAGATGAATCCATTAAAGCTTTGAAGAATGTAAGCATCAATGAACCTCATTTTAATGGTCATTTTCCGGGTCACCCTATTATGCCAGGTGTATTGATTGTGGAAGCCATGGCACAAGTGGGCGGTGTGTTGGCGTTATCGGCGAATGATGATGGTAAAGAATATTTGATGTATTTTACGGGTATTGATGGTGTAAAATTCCGCAAACCTGTACGCCCAGGTGACCAAATTATTTTTGAAATAACAGTGCTTAGAAAGCGTGGTGCGATGTACAAGTTCAAAGGTGAAGCATTTGTGGATGGCAACTTGGTTTGCTCGGCTACTTTGATGGCATCTGTTTTTCCTAAGGATGAAGCGTGACTAAAGCCCAAGCTACAACCATCCACCCAACTGCTGTTGTCTCAGACAAGGCAAATATTGGTGAGGGGGTAAGCATAGGGCCATTTTGTACGGTAGATGAAGGTGTAACATTGGGTGCGGGTTGTGAGCTTGTCTCACATGTGTCTATTACTGGTCGCACTACGATTGGAGAGCATAATACTTTTTCACCCTTTTCTAGCATTGGTGGTGTTCCACAAGATTTAAAATTCCATGATGAACCATCAGAAGTCATCATTGGTGATAAGAACACATTTCGGGAGTATGTCACGGTTCATCGTGGTACAGAAGGTGGCGGTATGCTCACCAAAATTGGTGATAACAATCTTTTTCAAACTTATACCCATGTGGCACATGATTGTCAGATTGGCAATGGCATTGTGTTGGCATGTAGTGCGATTTTAGCAGGTCATGTTGAAGTCCATGATGGTGCGATTGTGGGTGCGATGTCTGCGGTTCACCAGTTTTGCCGTATTGGTAAGAATGTGATGCTAGGTGCAACCTGTACAGTGCTTAAAGATATGCCGCCATTTACCATTGCAGGTGGTGGTTACCACATGAGTTTATCAGGTTTGAATACGGTGGGTTTGAAGCGTAAAGGTTTGAGTAATGATGATATTCGTGCTCTCAAAACAGCATATAAAACCATTTTTATGGGTTCTGGTTTATTAAAAGAGCGTTTGGCAGAGGTTGAAGGTTTGGCTTTAAACAATGCTTATGTTGATGAATTGATAGCTTTTGTGCGTAGTAGTGAGCGAGGGGTGATGATGCACTCTAAAAAAGAGAAGGATGCCTAAGTCTAAACGTATAGGTTTGGTGGCGGGTTATGGCGCGTTTCCATTGGAGCTTGCGCAAACATTGAAAAATGATGGGTACGCTGTGCATGTTGCAGCCATTCAAGAAGAAGCTTCTAAGGACATTGAAAGGATTACCGATACCGTAGATTGGGTATCCGTTGGTCAAATCAAGAAGCTGATTAAAACCATGCAAAGCCATGATGTTACCGAGCTTATTTTTGCAGGAAAAGTGCAAAAGATTCATTTGTTTCGTAATTTCAAACCTGATTTATTAGCTACCAAGATTTTATTTCAAGCCAAAGATAAAAAAGATGATTCCTTGATGCTAGGTATCGTCAAAGCCCTTGCCGATAAAGGTATTACGGTACGTTCTCAGGTTGAGTTTGCGCATGACCTGCTTGCTGGAGAAGGTCACTTATTTGGCCCGGAGCCTACGGAACAAATGCTTAAAGATATAAAGTTTGGATTACCTCAAGCCAAAGCCATTGCAGGGTTAGATATTGGGCAGACTATTGTGGTTAAAGATGAAGCTGTACTAGCTGTGGAAGCCATTGAAGGCACAGATGAGGCCATCAAACGCGGCGGTGCGCTAGGTAAATCCGATGTCACCGTTGTTAAAGTTGCTAAACCCAATCAAGACCCAAGGTTTGATGTGCCAGCCATGGGTATTGGCACATTAGAAACCATGGCAGCATCAGGTTGTACGGCGATTGGTATTGAAGCAGGGCAAACACTACTGATTGAAAAAGATAAGCTTGCAAACACAGCAAATCGCCTGGGTATCTCAATTGTTGGTATTTAAACACAGATAAAGTAGGGTGTATTCATTTGTCATTCCCACGCAGGTGGGAATCTAATTTATCTTTTCCTTCATACGCTTTGTGTGCTTCGTGGTTTAAAATATTATATTCCTCTGTGTTCTCTGTGGTTAAGTTTTTTATGTTCATTTTTGCGCAGCCAAAAACGAACCAAAAACCTGCCCCTAAATAGCTGTGTATTTCTTCAGTGCTTAGCAAAAGCGGGCGCAGAATTAGAACATTCTGCTTTACCCCTTCTTTAGCTAACCACTTCAGCACAGCTATAGCAGGGGAAAAACATGTCATTCCCGCGTCACCCTAGGGAGATTAGTATAGTATTTATTCCTTCGTGCTCTTCGTGGTTCATTTATATTCCTCTGCGAAAACTCCGCGTACTCTGCGGTTCAATATATGGTGAAAAACGCAAAAGATGTATAGACTTGCAAGCATGGCGCATCCTAAACAAACATATCGTGTATTGATTTCAGCAGGGGAAACTTCTGGTGATTTGCACGCGGCTGCGGTGATTAAGCAGCTTCAAGCGCAAACACCTGATGGTATTTCGCTTGAAATTGCAGGTATTGCTGGGACTTTGATGCAGGAAGCAGGGTGTAAGCCCATTCGGGATATGTCTGAACTGAATGTGATGGGCTTTGGTGATGTCATCAAAGCTTTGCCGCGAATTAAAGGCGTGGAAAAAGATATATTGCGTTTTGCAACAGAATTTAAGCCTGATGTGGTGATTTTGACTGATTTTACCAGTTTTCATTTAGGGCTTGGGCGTAAACTTCGCGCTCAAGGTTTGTTTGTGACGCATTATATTGCACCCAAACTTTGGGCTTGGGGTGCGAAGCGGATTACCAAGTTACAACAATCACAAAATCGGCTGGCATGTATTTTCCCTTTTGAAGAACAATGGTTTAGCGAGCGTGGTATTCAAGATGTAACCTATGTGGGCAACCCCAGTGCATATGCTTGTCAGGGTGGTTGGTCTAAGGCGGAGCTTAAAAAGCGTTTGGGTTTAGCAGAAGACACGCCGCTTTTGGCTTTGTTGCCAGGTTCACGCCCTAGTGAATTAAAACAACATGTGCAGTTGTTGGCAGATACCTTTGTTCGATTACAAAAACAAAAGCCAGAGCTTCAGGCTGTGGCAACGCTCG
>JALWRX010000072.1 GCA_027080505.1 Ghiorsea sp. | reverse complement strand
TTCCCAAGCTTTGCCCAGTGTTCAATTTGTTTGGGTGGTGTTCTGTGTTGTGCTTTGGCATACAATCTTGCATCATTCACCAAGGCATCTGAAAGTTTTATTGCAACTGCCATAACATGCTCCTGTATCTTATAGTTGGGTCATATTACACTCAAAAGGTTTCTTTTTGCAACCTTTTGTATGCTAAGTATAACCCATGCTTAGGTACAATATATACGAGAGGTCTTTATCGTGTCACAACATCCCAAGAAAATCATGACCATCAATATGAATGGTATTCGTGCTGCAACGCGCAAAGGCTTTTGGGATTGGTTTGCCCCGCAAGATGTGGATGTACTTTGCATTCAAGAGCTAAAAGCCAAGGAAGAGCAAGTGCCCGAAGAAGCCAAGCCAGAAGGTTACCATCGCTATTATCATATTGCAGAAAAGCCTGGTTATTCGGGTGTTGCTCTGTATTCCAAGGTTAAACCCGATGCTGTGCATATTGGCTTAGGTTCGATTGACCCTGATGTGGATTGGAGCGATATGGACTTTGAAGGTCGCTTTGTCATGGCTGATTTTGGAAACTTAAGCATCATGAGCGTGTATTTACCTTCAGGCTCAAGCTCGGATGAGCGCCAAGCCATCAAAATGACATTCTTGGAGCGTTTTCTGCCACTGATGAATCGCCTGAAGGATAAAGGTCGTGAACTTATTCTCTGTGCAGACGTAAATATCTGTCACAAAGAAATTGATTTGAAAAACTGGCGTGGTAATCAAAAAAACTCAGGCTTTTTGCCTGAAGAACGCGCGTGGATGGATACGTTAATCGATGAAAGTGGCTTTGTGGACACCTTCAGAACACTTTACCCTGACAAAGAACAGTATTCATGGTGGTCCAATCGCGGGCAAGCCAGAGCCAACAATGTTGGCTGGCGCATTGATTATCATATCGCCACACCTGAAATTGCGAAAAAGTTTGAGAAGGTTGAAGTCTATACGGACTCTTGGTTTTCAGACCATGCGCCAGTGCTGGCAACGCTTAAAGATTAATGCCTGAACTTCCTGAAGTTGAAACCGTGGTTGCAGGTTTAAAGCCACAGGTTACAGGTGCGAAGTTGGTATCTGTGCGCACCAATGGAAAGAACTTACGCTATCCCCTGCCCGACTTTTCAACATTGCTGCAACAACATATTCAAAGCGTAGAGCGCCGTGCTAAGTATTTACTGTTTCATTTTGAAAACGGACAAACTCTGATTTGGCATTTGGGTATGACAGGACAGTTCCATGTGCTTACACAACATGAAGATAAAACCAAACATGAGCATGTCACACTAACATTTATAGATGGCAATACATTACGCTATCGAGATACACGCCGCTTTGGTTATGCAGGATTGTGTCATACCAATGAGTTAGAGCAGCATGCTTGGTTCTCTAAATTGGGCGCTGAGCCGCTTTTAAATGACTTTAGCGGTGATTATCTGCATAACATACTAAAAACACGTAAAACTAGTATTAAACAAGCTATCATGGATAATCATGTGGTGGTCGGAGTGGGTAATATCTATGCATCAGAAAGTTTATTTCGCGCTGGTATTAACCCAACACAAGTGGCGAACAGCCTGAAACCCAAACAATACGCATTATTAGTCCGACATATCAAAACTGTGCTTGCAGAAGCCATTGAAGCTGGCGGTAGCACCATTAGCGATTTTGTCAAAGCCGATGGAAAACCCGGTTATTTTGCACATAGCTTTAAAGTCTATGGGCGCGATAAACAACCTTGTTTGGTTTGTAAAACAGCAATTGAAAAGGTTGTACTTGGCGGACGAGCATCCTTCTTTTGCCCTTACTGCCAACCTTTCAAATGAATATAAATACGATGTCACCCCGAACGAAGTTGAGGGGTCTTATATGCAAAGATGCCTCCACTACGGTCGGCATGACAAGCACGTAACCCTAATATGTGGATTAAACCGCCCCGCCCTTTAAGTGAATTGCCTGCTGAACCTGGCATTTATCAAATGTTGGATGAAAAGCGCAAGGTGTTATACGTGGGCAAAGCTCGCAACTTAAGAAAACGGGTCAGCTCTTACTTTCAACGGCGACCCGATTCTTTGCGTACTCAAGCTATGGTTGTACTCATTCGTGATATTGAATTTAATATCACGCCATCCGAAGCCGATGCATTGGTGCTTGAGCATAACCTGATTAAACAAATCAAACCACGATACAATGTATTGCTTAAAGATTCCAAGTCTTACCCTTACATCTTGCTGCGTGATGAAAAGTTTCCTCGCTTACAAATGTATAGGGGTGATAGAAAGCTTGCTGGTGAATACTTTGGGCCATTCCCACATGCGGGAGCAGTACACACCACGATTCATTTGATGCAAAAAGCTTTCCAACTTAGAGATTGTGAAGATAGCACGTTTCGCAACCGTTCGCGCCCTTGTATGCAATATCAAATCGGGCGTTGTTCAGCACCCTGTGTAGGTATGGTAAGTGAAGATAAATATGCACAACAAGCCGCCGATGCACGTGCCTTCCTCAAAGGACAAGACCAAATATTATTACAAAGTTGGCAACAACAAATGCTTGATGCCGCAGAAAAGAAACATTTTGAACTAGCAGCGGTACTGCGTGACAGGATTGCCGCTCTACGCACCATTTTTGCTAATGCAGAACAAAGTGATTTACCCGAACATGCTGATGTACTCGCCATTATTCGGCAAAGCCAAGGGGTGATGGCAGCCGTCGGTGTACGCCGTGGTGGACGTGATTTAGGAGTACATACCATTAAAGTTAATCAGGCATTGGATGCTGATGATATTGAAGTATTACAATCACTCATCATTGAACGCTACCGACAAGAAACCCCTCCAAAACATATCTTACTGGCATGCGATGAAAGCCAGCGCACCCCATTGCAACACATCTTTAAGCTGCTTTATCCAAAGCTAAAAATTCACCTCTATTTTCCCAAACGAGGCACCCGTTTTGAGTGGTTAAATCAAGTCATCAACAGTGCTACGGAAACCTTAGCTGCCCGCACTGGTCACAATCAAGAAGCTGCATTTAAAGCATTGCAAACCATGTTAGGGCTTCAAGAAACACCTGAATTGATTGCCGCCGTCGATAATGCGCATTTGGGTGGCAAACAAATGTTATCCGCCATTGTTTATGCTGATAGCAATGGCGCGCGCAAGGATTTGTATCGTAAATACAAGCTGGATGATGCAGATAAAGCTAACCCCATACTGCATGGCGATGATTATGCAGGCATGACACAAGTATTAACGCGTTTTTTTACCGCAATCCAAAACAAAGACATGCCCAAACCTGATATATTGCTGATTGATGGCGGTAAAGGTCAACTCAAGGCTGCGCTCAAAGCCTTCAAACCTTTTGATTTGGATATTAAAATTCTTGCTGTTGCCAAAGGCGACAAGCGCAAAACAGGCGAGGAAACCTTATGGGCGGGATGGGATGATGCACCTTCTCAACTCAAACAAGGTCTCAAACCCGGGCAACATGATGCTTGCTTACTTTTGATTGCTAGAATCCGCGATGAAGCACATCGTTTTGCCAGTAAATATTTACAAAAACGGCGCAAAAAAGCTGTGTTTAGCTCTAGTTTGGATGGCATTGAAGGTATTGGCACAAAAAAACGTACTGCCCTGCTTCAACATTTTGGTGGTATTGCAGGTGTTAAAAAAGCATCTCGGGAACAGTTGCAAGAAGTACAAGGCATTTCCACATCATTAGCTGAGCGTATTTTCACTGCCTTACATCGTTAAGGGTTTAAAAAAAACTCACAAGCTGCGATTACATACTCGGGCAAAATGTTCGTCATACATGGATGCCCTTGCACATCACACTCTCGCTGCAAACATGGGCTACACTTGGCAGGATAATACAAGACTTGAACTTTAGGACCAGATGGGGAAGTTCGATCAGGATTGGTTGCACCAAACATGGTCACCGTTGGAACCCCAAAACCTGCTGCCACATGCATCAAACCTGAATCATTGCACAACATCAACTTTGCAAGCGAGACCAAAGATAAAGCTTGGGTTAATGAGGTTTCACCAGCTGCATTCCAATGTTTACCTTGTACATCTTTAAGGCATTGTACTGCAATATCACGCTCTGCATCTGTACCAAGCACCACAATATGCAAGCCTTGCTCTGACAGCTTTTTTAAAACAACCGCATAAGACTCCGCAGGGTACCTTTTTGCCCCACCAAACTGAGCACCTGGCGCTACACAAACCACTTTATTAGCATCCAAACCTTTGCTTACCAATAAAGACTCAGCCTTGCTTTGAGCATCATCTGGTGCGACTAATTCAACACCTTTAAAAGGTGTTTTAAGACCATATTGCTGCAATAAATCCAAATAATAAAACAAATGATGCTGTGTGATTAAATCAACCTGCGGCTTATAACCGTGTGTCAGTAACAGGCTACGACCATCCTTGCGAAAACCTATTCGCTGCTTTGCCCCTGAACGCCAAGCTTGCCAAGCAGAGCGAAAGCTATTGGGAAACAAAAAAAGCATATCAGCATGTTGCGGCAAAGTTTCAGTATATCGTATTTGTGCATGTTCTAAATGGAGAAAAGGTAACAACTCCGTTAACCAGCCTCGACCATAAACAAATATTTCTGCATCTTGAAACTGCGTGGTAATAGTGCGCAGTGCAGGTTGTGCTAAAATAACATCACCCAGCCAGTTGGGTGGCATCAAGACGATTTTCTTTCTCTCAGACATTATGACTTATGTTTACAAACAAAAAGCATTTCTTTCTTTAACGATAACCATGAAAAACTTGGGCGTACAGTAGATTCTTCAATAACATCAAAATGACGCAGCAGTGTGTTCCTAAAGCCATGGTATGTATAACTATATAAACGATTAAACTGTGGTAGTGCTGGAAAAAAACGTGCTAAAAAATAATGCAGCCTTGCTAACCATGAGGGCCAAGTATCCATGCTGACAATGAAATAACCCTCTCGTTTCATCACTTTACGTATTTTGTGAAGTACTAATTCTGGGTTATGCACATCACTTAACGTATCCAGACATAAAATTAAATCAAATGTCTGTTGAAAGCCTTCTATATTTTCAGCCATCATTGGAAAATACGTGGCTTTCTCTGGCATAACACCAGGAAAGAGTTTTCTGTAGTCATTAATTAGTGGGTCTATATATGTTTGCTGACCTTTTTCCAAATATTGCGCTGCACAAACTGGACCAGATCCAATTTCTAAAATTTGTATAGGCTCTTCTAACTTATCAGCCCATGGCTTAATCAGCGGTAAATAGTATCGCCGTGTAAAGACCTGCCGCATTTTCAACGCTTTCTCATTGTTCCAAACATGGAGCACACGCTTTTGATAAATCATCCAAAGCTGTTTACTCACAGCAGTATAAACAGCACCATGCTTTCGCTGCTGTCTTATTGGTTTGGCATCCATTAAACTAGAGTTCTCCATACAAACAGAACTCTAAACAACCAAGTAGTAATAATCACCTGATTTCTTCAATAAAACTTCATGACAAAACTGTGCTATCCATGCAAGCTTTCGGGTTATGAACCCACCTTTGCATACATCATCAAACCTAAATATAGATGAAACACTTCACCTGCTAACATTGGCGCATGCACAAACAGCCAAAGGTGAAAACAGTTTGCAAGTGTCATGTCCTAAACTTGATACAATCCATGAAGAGGTAAAACCTACATGTTTAGCTGCGCTACACCCTATGTTATTGTCATGTATAGCTGCAGAAGGTATCAAAGAAGTTTATATTGAAACCTGTGAAGAATGTCCAAAGCAACAAATTCTATCCAACATTGATGATTACAAAGAACTTAGCCAAGCCATGGCAATAAAATTGAATGTTCATTTGGGTAAAAAACCTCAAACCAATGAGAAAAAAGTAGAAGAAAAGGAAAGTGAACCTTCAAGAAGAACCTTTTTCCGCACACTGATACCTAGCCTTGCCAAGCATGCAGCCGACAATATTCAACAAATAACACAAACAACACCAACAGGTAACTATGTTCAAGATATTTTGAATGCTGATACACGACCCTTACCCCCACTACACAAACTCTTTTTGCATGCCCTACCTAAATTAGAAGTTAATCATACCCCTGTACCTGTGGTGGAAGGGTTAGGTCTTGGAAACATCCAGGTTAGTGAAGTTTGTAACGCATGTGCCAAATGTGTGGATGTTTGCCCAAGCAAAGCCTTATCTTTACGTAAGTTCGGTAGCCGCTTCATTTTGGATTTTCAAGCTGACTGTTGCACAGGCTGTAACCAATGCATTTCAATATGCCCTGAACAAGCTATAGAGGTATTACCCAGTGTTAGCTTACCATCTTTGATACAAAAAAAACCAAGACCTTTGATTATGGTTATTAGCAAGCCATAAATAGGAGAATTTATGCCGCAAGAAATCATTAAGGATATTCAATTTAAAGGACAACAATTAAAAACAGCTACCCCAGCAAAAATGTGGATTCAAAGCTTCAATGAAAAAGAACAAAAGGTTCGTGCTATTAAAACATTATTAAAATTTTGGGGTATTGCTGCACTTTGCATCCTTATCCCCATCGCGCACTTTTTACTTGTTCCTCTCTTTTTTGTCATGGGCATCGTTAAATCCTTGAAACTACTTCACAAAGCTGAAGATGGTTTGTACGCAGAAGGTTCTTGTCCATCATGTGAACAACACGTCAAACTTACCTTGGAAAACAATGCAGAATTACCACAATGGATAGACTGCCCAAACTGCAAGCAAGCCATTGAACTCAATAAATAGGTCAATTAAAATACTTTTTTTGCACTGCCCACTTATATTGAACAAAACTTAAATTGATATACCAATTGTACAACAAGCACATCACTAATCCAAAGCAAACAGTGTGTGATAAACATTTCTATTGGTAGAATAAACAGCTTACAACTTGGCTATTCAGTCTACCTATATTTTGTGAATCCATAACCAATTCATTGACTACTACATCTAAGTATCCTTCAAAGGATGAATCAAACCAAGTAATTTTATAGCGACCTCTGCATCACAGTGGACTTTTCAGCGAGTCAAAAATACCGTGCATACCCTTCGTATAGCATAAAAAAAGCTAGCAACATTACGTTGCTAGCCTTTTTAAATCAGAACTTCCTCTGATTACTATTTAGCGTCTTCTTCCTCGCCCTCATAATACAAACCATCTTTTTTCATTTGGCTATCCCACAACCATGTACCAACACCTAGAATGACTACTGTAATCGCTACATCAATCCATGAGGACAAGAATGGCGTATGGTCAAAGTTGTCTGCCTGTGGGCTAATAATCCACATATAGCGTTCAATAAATGTACCAACCAAAATACTTACCGATGGGAATAATAACAATGCAGGTGAATTGCGCACTGTTTTGAATATAAGCATAAAGAATGGGAAAAATGAATTCATGAAGAAGAACACCCAATACAAATATGCATTTGGTCCATCTAACATTTTGTGCCAACGCTCAATATCTTCAGGTAAATCACCATACCACATCACTAGGTATTGCATAAATGCAAGATAAGTCCAGATAATGGTTAATGCCAGCATGATCTGTCCAATATAATTAAAAACATAATCATTGATACGTCGTTTGAGGTTATCTCTCCAACGCAATACAAACAATGAAATGATAAAGAATGCCAAGAATGCACGCATCATGCTTTCTGTGTGGTACAAGCCATAAACAGCACTAAACCAACGTGGCATTTGTGTCATTTCAAAATCCCAAGAGACAACAGAACCATAAATCATATAAACAAACGGTGCCAACAATGCCCAGTGTTTAAAACGTTGTCTATCTGTTGGGTCAGAATGCGGAAAATCTTTACGCTGTAGTTTAATAAAGTGGGCACAATAAGCCCAAACAGCCAAATACAAGATAATTTCGCGCATATTAAAAAATGTAATATCATGCCAACCATTTAAGGGCATACCAAAGGTTTCACCACCCATCCATGGAAAACTATTTTCTCCACTCGCAAGGATAATAAGCAACAACACAAAACCCAGTGGGAATAAAGCACGTGAAGAAGCCATCAAGAAGCGAACTTCGTAACGCCACTTACCACCCGACAAGTGAATTACTGAAGACCAAAATACTGCAGTTAATGGGATATAGAGCGTGAACAAGAAATTGTCCATCAACACTGCCCAGTTTGGTAATGTCATTTCCATGGCTTAGTGCCCCCCTTTTTTAGAGGTCTCAGACATTACCTGAGACTTGCGCTCTTCTTTAGTTGTTGCCGTCATTGGCTTTTGAATAACTTCACGAATATAATTGACCAGATGCCAACGTTCTTCAGGGTTCATATCGTAACCATACTTTGGCATAATATAACTACCAAAAGTAATCGTACCCCAAATCCAACCATCCGTAAGCTCATTTTTAACATAATCTGATGTTAAATCAGCAGGTTCAGCTTCAAACACTTTACCCACAGGTCCCTTACCTGTACCCGTAGTGCCATGGCAGGCAGCACAGAAGATATTAAACAAAGCTTGACCCTTTAAAATTGATTCTTTAGTAGCCTTGATTGGATTCTTCAACTCTTCAGTTGCATCTCTATCAGCCATTTTTGTCCATAAACCTTCAACTGGTACTGTATGCTCAGGTGGATTCAATAACACACCTTCTTGAGGTTTAATAGAAGGCTGATTCATTAAATCTCTAGACCATGGCCATGCCAAAGCCGCTGATGGCACCGACAATGCACATAGTATTACTAAAATCTTTTTCATGACGTTAGCTCCCTCACTTCAATAGCCCCACAGCTTTCTAGTGTTGCGCGAATCTTTTCGTTGTTCTTAGGATCTGTTTCAACTTCAATACCAATTTGATCCACACCAACAGTATGATCATAGTAAGATTTAACGCGTCTTGGAAGACCTGCATAAATTAAGAACCCAGCAATTGTACTTAGCACACCAAGTAAAATTGTCATCTCATATGCAATCACAATATCAGGTGGAAAAGTAATTACTGACTTACCACCTTGCGGTTGTACGGTAAACATTGATTGCCCAACACCTGCCGCAAAAATAAAGCCTAGTACAGTACCCGTGATACCACCGAAAAATGAGAATCTTTGAATAGGCTGGTGAAATTCACCCAACATATCGTTCACTTCAGGGTGTTCGATAGGTGAGTACAATTCAATATTCTCAATAATATCTTCTTTATCGTCTAAAGCATTTAATTCACCAACAACTTCTTTTGCTTTCTCAAAATCATCATAGGTCGCAAAGAGGAAGTGTTTTTTTCTTATTCTTCTCATGACAAGCCCTCCTCTGTTTTAATCATATCATCTTTAATCTTGTCCAAATCTTGAAGTTTCTTCTTACCGTGTTTGTTACGGTGATAAACCATCTCCTTCACTTCATACATCGATACAGATGGGAAAACTTTACAGAAGATAAGGAATAGCATAGTGAACCAACCAAAACTCGCTGCTGTAATCGTCATTTGCACTAGACCAGGCCAAACAGCAACTTGTGTCCAAGGCTCATGGTTAGAAGCAAGTGGTGGGCTTACGATTTGAAAACGTTCCAGCCACATACCCAATTGAATAAGCAATGAAATGACAAACATTGCCCACATATTTACACGAACCTTTTTCCATGCCATCGCAAATGGAACAACCGTTGCACAGAATAGCATCGTCCAAACGATTCCTGCATAGGGCCCTGTAAATTTATCAATCAGCATCTCATGCTCAAACATATCATTTGAATACCAAATTGATGCGTACTCAGATAAGTTTAAGAAGTTCCAAGCCATAGCAATTGCAAATGTTAGACGTGCAGTTTTGTCCATGATTTCAGGTGTCATATATGCTTCAAATTTAAATAAATATCTAAGCAATACAAACAACGTAATAATCGCAGCACAACCTGAATATAAAGCACCTGCCACGAAATATGGTGGGAATGAAGTTACATGCCAACCAGGCATCATGGACATAGCGAAGTCAGATGCCACAATTGAGTGAACCGATACAGCAAGAGGAACTAAGAAACAGGCCATTAGCACATAAGTCTTTTGGAATGCAATCCATTCAGTTGCTCTACCCATCCAACCCAGTGACATTGCTGTATAAAGCTTTTTACGCCATCCTTTGGCTTTATCACGACAGATAGCCAAATCAGGAATCATACCAATATATAAGAACAATGCTGATGAGGTTGCATAAGTGGTAATCGCAAATGCATCCCACAACAATGGAGAACGGAAGTTTGGCCAAATCGCATGTTGATTAGGATATGGAAGCACCCAATACATATCCCAAACTCGTCCAATATGAATCACTGGAAAAATAGCTGCTGTGGCAATAGAGAAGAAAGTCATAGCTTCAGCAAAACGGTAAATCGGTTTACGCCAATCTGCATGCGTAAGTAGCAAAATAGCTGACAATAACGTTCCTGAGTGGCTCATACCAATCCAAAATACGAAGTTTGAGATGTATGTTTGCCAATAATGTGGGTTATTCATTAACGCCACACCAAGACCCATATTATATTGGTATATTTCAGCCGCCACGCCACATAAAACCAGCGCAAAACAAACAGCTAAAACAATCCAAAATGCCTTTCTTGGCGACTCTAGACTAGCTAAGACATCTTCATTGATCTTAGCCCATTCTATATCCTTCATTTTAAAATCACTCATTTGGTGCTTCCCCTCTTCAAAACTTTTGTGACGCTATATGCATCATAACAATAGAGTTTAAATTATGCGTTGGTATCTCGAACACGATCCAAATACATAACACTAGGCTCAACATTTAACTCTTCAAACACACGGTATCCACGCTCACCCTCAGCATTGAATTGTTCATGTCTGTTCAATTCAACACCATGTGATTCCCAAGCATGGCTCACCTTACTTTCTCCATCTTTCAAGTTACCAAAAACGATTGCATCTGTTGGGCATGATTGTTGGCATGCTGTTTGCACTGCACCATCTTCAACATGTCCTCGTATACCTTTATCCGCTTGATCACCTTTGGCATTACGCAAACGCTGAACACAGAATGTACACTTCTCCATTACACCTTTACTACGCACGGTAAGATCAGGGTTAAGAAGCATTTCCATAGGATGTGGAATATCTTCTTGATAATCAAAGAAGTTAAAATAACGCACTTTAAATGGACAGTTAGTACCGCAATAACGAGAGCCAATACAGCGGTTATATACTTGAGCATTTAGCCCATCTGGATTGTGGTATGTTGCAGCTACAGGACAAACAGGCTCACAAGGTGCATGGTTACATTGCTGGCACATCATAGGTGCAAAGTGAGCACCTCGTTCTGGGTATTCACTCTCTTCAACAGCTAAGTCAGGTTCACCTTCTGGTGAATCCCAATAACGCTCAATACGCATCCAAGACATGGTATGACCACTACCACACTTTTCTTTCCCCACAGCAGGAATATTATTTTCTGCATTACATGCAGTAACACAAGAAGCACACCCTGTACATTTATTGAGATCTATAGACATCCCCCACATAATAGGTTCATCTTTATAGTAATCCTTTTGGTTAAGGCGCGACCAGTTTTCCAACATACGTGATAAACTCATGACTTATCCCTCCCCTTCATTATGATTGAAGTCTTCAGCCGATACTGATTTAACAATTTCACGTCCTTTTTGTGACATCGCTTCACTGGCTAATACCAAGTCACCATGTGCTCTTGTTACCACTTCACCTCGGTTTGCAATTTTAGTGATAGAAACCTTGGTTGCATGTGTTGCCAATTCACCTGTTTCTTCATCAAATTGCGGTGTTAAAATCTTAAATGGATTCACACCCACACCTTTGGCATAACGACCATATTCCGTATGACCATTACCCAATGGGATAGCAATTGAATCTTCTTGAATACCTGGGAAAACAACAACATCAACTTCCAAGGAACCAGCTGCAGATGACACTTTCACTTTATCACCTGTAATTAAGCCTAACTTCTTCGCTGTATTTGGATGAATTTCAACCCATGAGCCCCACATTACAGAAGTCAA
Source organism: Ghiorsea sp. (assembly GCA_027080505.1). Classification (GTDB taxonomy): domain Bacteria; phylum Pseudomonadota; class Zetaproteobacteria; order Mariprofundales; family Mariprofundaceae; genus Ghiorsea. Next base: position 5,481 of record JALWRX010000072.1, on the reverse strand, counting down.
TTGATCAGGAAGCTCTTGTAACCAAGGACTATTGGCATGACGTCCATCATACAAACCCATACGTGCCGATGGAACAAGGTGGTAAGCATACTTACCATCGTCTTCAGCCAGTTTTGGCAAACGCACCGCAGGCACTTTAGCTTTAATAGGAGAAGCTGCAGCTTCTTTAATGGTTACAAAGCCAGAAGCCAGAATCCCTTGTTGAAAACCTTCTTCATCAGTTTGACCAGCAGTTGTTGCTTTAGGCGGATTTACTAAAGCAGGTTTCATGGTTGCTAAAGAATCTCGAATATAAGCACCATAGTTATCCCAATTTTTAAATGTTGCATCCAGCTCACTCACTAGGCCAAGCATAATATCACCATAGGAGTAGGTAGAACCTTTGCCAAACACAGGATTCATCACTGGCTGGTGAATGTTTAAATGACCATCTTCGGCTGCATATGCAGGCATGGATGTATTCCATTCTTCCAAATATGAGTGCACAGGAAGCACCAAATCACAAGCCATGGTTGTTTCATCAGGGTATGTAGAAAATGCGATACGCATCTTCGCTTTTGCAAAAGCTTCTTCAGCTTTCATAAAGCTTGGCGCTTGATACAGTGGATTAGACCCATAAACCACAGCTGTATCAAAACTACCATCTGCCAAACCATCAATAAACGCTTTCAAATCAGCCCAACCACCAAGTTGCGGTTGTAATTCGGGGAATGTTGGTTTTGCACGCGGTAGTATCGTTTCACCTATATTACCTAGCATCATATTCAATAAATGAATCGCGTTTGCTGTTTCTGTACCATGCACAAAACCTTCGGCACTATTGCCTGATAACACCAAACTTGGACTCTGTGAAATCAACATGTCACGCAATTTATGCATACGTTCAATTGATACACCTGTAATAGCAGAAGCTTCTTTAATATCGACATTTAAGTTTGCAGGTGTTTTGCCTTTAAAACTAGAATCAGCAGCAATCAGTGAAGCTAACGCCAATGCCAAATGACCTTCTGTACCTGGCTTAATTGCAATCCAACGGTCTGCATTTGAGCCTGTTAAAGTCATCTTCGATTCGATTTGCACCAATGTGCCACGAGGTGCATTTCTGAATTGACCATATTGTGTACCAAATTGAACTGGTGAAATCCATGTGCCCAAGAAATCAGCACCAAACGAAACAATCAACTTAGCTTTATCAAAATCATACTTAGGCATAGCATGACCTAACACTTTTTCATTCGCAGCAAGACCAACCGCTGGCGGCAAAGTATCAAAGACAAAACTATTCTTAGAACCAGCAGCATCCATATAAGCTTTGGTAATCACAGCTTGATGACCACTTATAGCACCACTTAACCATGCAAGCTTAGCATTTTTCTTACCTAAGTGTTTCTTCAACAAGGTTTCAGCTTCCGCCCATGTCGCTTCAACCAACTTACCACCTTTACGAATCATCGGCTTGTTAATGCGGTCTGGGTTATAATGACCTTGCAGACCAGCCTGCCCCATTGCACACAACTTTCCTAAGTTAGTAGATGAAGCAGGATTACCTTCAATTTTAATAACACGACCTTCTCGTGTTTTCGCGTGAATATTGCAGTTTGCAGGACATTGACGACATGTAGACGCATAATGCACTTCACGACCTGGGCGCACGAAGTCCTCAGGGTCAACCGCTGGTAAAACCAGTTCTTTACGAACCTCTAAGTCCACTTGATTAACAATGTCTGTATCACCACAACCCGTTAAAAGCAGTGCACTACCAGCACTGGTAAGCCCCATTGCCTTCAAAAACGTCCGACGACTTAACTCATCGTTTAAATTCTTTTGACTCATCTCAAATCTCCTTAAATACCAGGCAGCTTACTTGTGACATTGCCAGCAATCATGCGGCGCACGGGCAAACTTCTCTTTCAAAGATTTTGGCAATTTTTCAGTCATAATCTTAATATCCGATGCTTTCATTGTTACAGGGTGCTCAGGATCAAGCACTGCTGGCTGCGGATGTTTAACATCTAAAATAGGCTTGTCTGTTGCTGCAGCTGGAATCATCCAACGCTTGGCAGGCAAAGGCAGACCAACATCAGACTCACCTTGGAATTGCTCATGACAACTTAAGCACCAACCCATTGTTAAAGGCTTAACTTTACGAGCTACAGAAAATGTTTTTACATCACCATGACACATACCACATGTCTGCTGCGTAGAGCGACCATCTTTAAAGATAAAACGCTGCACATGACGTTTGTGGTTAAACTCAACAAAATCAGGTAAATCATGAACTTTCAACCAAGGAATCGGTTCTTTCTTTTCCCAATATGAAAACAACTTCTTAATACGAGGCGTTTCACGCACCGAAGGGAGGTTTGAGTGGCAGCCAATACATTTTGCTACAGGAGGAATACCTGCCACTTTACTGCGACGTGCACCACTATGGCAATACATACAGTTAATTTTAAATTTTCCAGCATGTCTAGCATGCGGAAACTCAAATGGTTGCGGCGCATTGCTTACATCATCAGCATAAGCTTCTGCAGCAAACAACATCATTAATGGTAATGCCAGCACCATAATAGCAAAACGCCCCATATCTTTTTTCTTCAAGTGAAACATATAATAAACTCTCCCCTATTCAAAAAACAGCAAAAATAAACTTGGTCAGTCAACCAATAAAACCAATGTAACATAGTTACCAAAATCGTGTGTGCGCAAGTTACAAAACCAAACAGATTAGGCAAGAAAAAAATAACCTTATTTTTAATCTGTATTCATATATCTCTACCAAAAAATAAAAAAGACTTATAAAACAAGCCTTTTCTACATAATAAAATATTAATATATGTTAATTTATACTTGGGACGCTATGCCTCTAAGCTCAGCAATCGCCGCTGCATAATCTGGCGTATTATACACTGCCGAACCTGCCACAAAGCAGTCTGCACCCGCGCCAGAAACTTCTTCAATCGTTTTCGGGCTCACACCACCATCAACATGCAAAAAGGCACTTGAACCAGCAGCGTCCAACATAGCACGAGCTTCTTTAATTTTATCTGTAACCGCATGAATGTATGACTGCCCGCCATAACCAGGGTTTACACTCATCAATAAAATCAAATCCGTGCAATGCAATACATTTTTAATTGTTGAAACTGGCGTTGAAGGGCAAAGTGCCACTCCAGCCTTACAACCTAAAGATCGAATTAGTTGTAACGTACGCTCCAAATGCACACATACCTCTTGGTGCACGGTAATCATGTCCGCTCCAGCTTTAGCGAAAGCTTCAACCTGTGTTTCTGGATGCTCAACCATTAAGTGAACATCCATGACTTTTTTAGTATGTGGACGAATGGCTTTCACGATATTATCACCAATAGTGATAGGTGGCACAAATGTACCATCCATAACATCAACGTGAACCCAATCACAACCACCTTCATCAATGGCTTTAATTTCTTTTTCTAGATTGGCAAAGTCTGCCGATAAAATTGAGGGTGCTATAATTACTTTTTTCATGGGCGAATTTATAACCGCAACAAACAAGCTCGTCCAGCAATTATTAAAATTACATGAAACCACACATTCCACTATTGACACTAAGATACTGCGAAGTATATTTCGCGAAAATTTAGACTTGAACTATATTAAGTATTGCTTTCATTAGCAGTCAGGAGAACTACAAATTGGCTAATCATGTTTCAGCTTTAAAACGCGCCCGTCAAGACATCAAAAAACGCGATAAAAATCGCGCTCAAAAATCTACTATGCGTACAGCAATTAAACGCGTACACCAAGCAATTGAAGCTGGCGACCAACAATTAGCTAATGAAGCTATGGTTAAAGCAACATCATTGTTAGCACGTGCTGGTCGCAAAGGTATTCTACACGCTAAAACTGCATCACGTAGCGTATCTCGTTTGAATGCTAGAATCAAAACAATCAAAGCTTAATACTAAACCACTGGTTATATTCATAAGGCTTCTTCGGAAGCCTTTTTTATTGCTTACCTTTTAAGTTATGACTCCAGCCACAGTAAAAGCTGTGCTTCATCCACAACTACCACACCCATCTCTTCTGCTTTCTTTAATTTTGAACCTGCTTTTTCACCTGCAATCAAAATATCTGTATTCTTGGACACTGCACTTGCCACTTTAGCACCCAACTGCTGCAATAAGATTTTAGCTTGATTGCGCTTAATATTAGCAAATGAACCTGTAATCACTACTGTTTTCCCAACCAAAGGGTGGCTACTGTCTATTTCGACCACTTCCTCTACCTGCACTTGAACACCATATTCAAACATTTTCTCTAATACTTGCTGATTATGTTCCTCGGCAAAAAAGTGAATTAATGAGGCTGCTACTTCTTTGCCCACATCATTAATTTCAATTAAATCTTCTTCACTGGCATGTTGTAATGCGTACAAAGTTTGAAAGTGTTGCGCTAAAGATGTTGCTGTAGCCTGCCCCACATGGCGAATACCCAAAGCATAAATAAAACGTGATAAAGCAATATGTTTTCTACTTTCTATAGCCTGCTTAAGGTTGGATATTTTCTTCTCACCCATACCTTCCCAAGTAGATAACACTTCATAATTCAGGTTAAATACATCTGCAATATCATTAATTAAGCCTTTATCCACCAAGGCTTCTGCTAACTTGCTACCAAAACCCTCAATATCAAAACCATCACGAGACACAAAATGTTTAATCCGCTCTTTCAGTTGAGCAGAACATGAAAGACCACCTGTACAACGAATCGCAGCTTCACCTTCTTCTTGCTCTACAGCCGCACCACATACAGGGCAATGTTCTGGCACAGGTGTTGATTCAGCACGGTGTTCTTCACCAATAGATAAGCTTTTAACCACCTCAGGAATCACATCACCTGCGCGACGAATTACCACCCTATCCCCAACACGCACATCTTTTCGCGCCAATTCTTGGATATTATGTAAGGTAGCTCGTGATACAATCACACCTGCTACATTCACTGGTTTCATGTTGGCTACAGGTGTAATCACACCCGTTCGCCCCACCTGCCAAGTAATAGCTTCAACCACCGTTTCCACTTCTTCTGCAGGAAATTTATAAGCAATCGCCCAACGTGGTGAACGCGCCACTGCACCTAATAGTTTTTGCTGCTTAAAATCATTGACCTTAAACACCATACCATCAATCTCATAGTCCAAGCTAGGACGTTTTTTCATCCATGTCTGGTAATGTTTAAACATCGCTTGTTCATCTTCCAGCAGCGCAGTTTCCTGGATTGCAAAACCTTGTTGCCCTAATTTTTGCAGCAACTCATTTTGACTGGAGGCAAATTCATCTCCACCCAATCCTGTGGCATAGGCAAAAAATGAAAGTTTACGGCTAGCCGTAATCGAAGCATCCAATTGTCGCAAAGAGCCTGCTGCTGCATTTCTAGGGTTGGCAAACACTTTTTCACCAGCTTCTTGCTGTTTTTGGTTGAGAGCCTGAAAAGAAG
>JALWRX010000071.1 GCA_027080505.1 Ghiorsea sp. | reverse complement strand
TTTTTTAAGCATGTTTCTTCATCAAAGTGAGGTAATAATTGTTGGTAGCAAGCTAAGGTTTGAATGTGTGCCAAATCAATGTGTATGCCAAGTGTTGAGCCTTTGGCGATATGCCCTGCATCTTGGATTAGTCCGTCACTGATGTCGATGCAGCAACGAATACCAAGTTTACGCAAAGTGATACCTTGGTTGTATAAAGGTTTGATGTTTTGAAAATGAGGAACAAAACAGCCGTTTTTCTCGCCTTGGAACCATTGCTTTAAGCCAGCAGCAGCCAGCCCTGTGTCGCCCAATAACCAAACATCATCACCAACTTGGGCGTGGGTGCGTAACATGGCTTGTCCTTTGGGAACTAAGCCACCCACAGTAACACTGATGCTATTGGTGCTTGAGCGCACAGTATCACCCCCTGCAAGCTCAACGTTGTGCGTTAAACATGCTTGAACAATACCATCGCTCATACTGCTTAAATTTGCCGCATCTTTTGCCATGATGGCAAGCCACAGCCAAGCGGGTGTTGCGCCCATAGCGGCTAAGTCGGACAGAGCTGCGTTGATAGCGCGGCTTCCTGCAATATCCAATGGCATACCTTGCGGCCAATGCACAGCTTCAACGGCAGTATCCGTGCTAACGACCAACTCAAAACCATCAGGAATAGCATGGGTTGAAGCATCATCACCATTACCCACTTGGGTTGATGGGTGCTTGAAAGGGGTGCGCTGCTGAAATAAGCGGCTGATGGCATCAAACTCTTGATTCATGCTGTGAACTTAGCGCAAGATAAAAAAAAACCAAGCAGAATCACTGCTTGGTTCTATATTTGGTATTGCCAGATTGAGCAGTGTTTTTTAGAAGCGACTACCAGCCATATAATGTTGAACAGCTGCTTTTTCAGCATTCATCTGACGAATCACATCGGCTGTGTGGGTAAGTAAGTGTGCAAACACAGCATAAGCCAATTCTTGATTTTCTTTCATCAAGCTGGTGAAAGCAGAACGTGGTAGTTTATAAATGATACAATCATCACGTGCTGTCACGGTAGCACTAGCTTCTGCAGCAGTTAAAAAGCTCATTTCACCAACCAAGTCGCCAGGGTGAACAGTACCAACCCGTACATTTTCACCATTGCAATCACAGTCGATATGCGCAGCACCTGAATGGATAATATAGAGTGCTTGTCCCATGCTGCCTTGTTTTACGATAGTCTCACCAGCGTTATATTCAACCACATCAAATTTTGTGGATAACACGTCGCGCTGTGTATCATCAAGCTTTTGTCCAAAGAAGTTTTTTTCTAACCAATTAAAATCAATATTCATTTGCGTTGTTCCTCCAAATTCCTCTAAGCTCAATGTAAACAGAGTTCATGTTTTTATCAAGCGATGTGCTGCTTATATGTAGTAGCTTAATATAAACGTTGTGCAGAAAAGTTAGCTAGGTCACACAATAGCTGTTTAAGTTGCTTGTTTTCTACATCGGGTAATAAATCAATGGCGCGTTTTGCATAAATTTTGGCTTTGTTCATGGTGTATTCTGTGCCGCCATGTTGTAATACACGGTCTCTAACCCATGCTCTATCGCCTTCATGGTATGGTTTTTTATCGCGCTCGGAAATGATGCGTACCCGTTCTTGAAGCTCGGGATCCTGCTGCATGGCATGAATTAGCGGTAAGGTAATTTTACCTTCTTCCAAATCATGACCTACAGGTTTGCCAGCAGCTTCTTCATCAGACAAGTAATCCAAAGCATCATCCATCAATTGAAAGGCAACACCCAAGCACATGCCGTATTCCGTCATATCTTGAATCACTTGTTCGGATTGCCCGCTAACATGTGCACCCACTTCGGCTGCTGCTGCAAACAATACAGCAGTTTTGCGTTCAATCACTTCTAAGCATTCTTCTTCTGTCATTTCCAAGTGAAAAGTGCGGGATAGCTGTAATACTTCGCCTTCAGCCAGCGCGTTGGTAACATCAGACATTAATTTTAACATGCCCATGTCGTTGTCTTGCACCAACATTTGGAATGAGCGGGAAAACAAATAATCGCCAACCAGTACGCTGGCCTGATTGCCCCATACAGCATTAGCAGATGGGTTGTTGCGCCTAAAATCAGATGAATCTACCACATCATCATGTAATAATGATGCGGTATGAATAAACTCAACAACTACAGATAAAGGGATATGCCTATCCCCTTGATAATCAAACATTTTGGCAATCAACAAGCACAAAAGCGGGCGCAGGCGTTTGCCACCACTATTAATAATATAGTGACCAATAGCGGGAATCATAGCGATGTCCGACTGTAGGTTGTCGTGAATGCAGTCATTCACGCGTTTCATATCATCGGTGCACAGTTTGATGGCTTGGTTGAGAGGGTTATCGTTTTTCACGGGTTGCAAGCGTAGGGAGTTAAGTGTTTTCGTCAACCAAGGATAACCAAGCTTGGGACAAATCCGAATTGCAGACAGCGAGAATAGGGCAGCTTAAACGTGATTGGGCAAAAGGATGGTTGCCTGCAAAATCAGTCACCGTGCAAGCGGCTTCTTCAGCAAGTAATAATCCTGCGGCATAATCCCAAAGTTTTTGACCACCATGCACAATAAATTGCGCCCGCCCTGCAGCAAGCCATGCCCATTCCAAGGCGCATGTGCCAATATTGCGTTGGCTTCGATAATGTTTTTTGGTCACGAGTTTGATGGCGAGAGGTGTTTTGAGGCGTTTGAAATCAATAAAACCAATGCAGTCATCTAAAGTTTTGTTGATAGGGATAGGTGTATGGTTCTCACCATTGATGCGTAAACCATTGCCCAGTGTGGCGGAAAATATTTCATCACGAACAGGGTCATAAATGCAGGCTAACACGGGCTTTCCATCTGCAATCAATGCAATGGATATGGCAAACAAGGGCATGGGTGTGGTGAAGTTTCCCGTGCCGTCCAGCGGGTCAACGCACCAAAACTTGCTACCATGATGTAGGGCTTGCAGTTGTTCTTCTTGGCTCATTTCTTCGCCCAAGAAGCCAATGGTTGGGTCAAGCGCATGTAAAGCTTCCTGGATAAAGGCTTGCGCTTTTTCATCGGTTTCAGTGACGATTGAACCATCGCTTTTGCGTGTTTGCATCGCAAGCTGGCTTTCAAATGCAGGCAATAAAATATTCTGCCCTGCATCCTTGGCAATGCGTTCCACGTGTTGTAAAAGGTTTAACATAATGATTTCCACGTTGCTAAAGGTATTTTTCGTGCTTTGCCAAAGCCGCCTACCCAATGCACGCTATCTACTTTGATGCGATACAGTGTGAAATCAGGAAATGAGAATAAAGGCTCTGCATCGGGGATATGTTTTAAATAAGCTTGTTGATAAGTGCCTTGTTCAGCTTGAGGTACGGGTTCAATGATGCCAGTAAAGCTAATGCGAGCTAAAGCAAGCGGGGAGCTATCAGGTGTTTCGGGGGTGCAAATCATAAGCCCGACATTTGTATTGTTTTGAATGTTTTTCGTGTGTTTAGCCAAACCTGAAAGGTGGAGCACAATATCACTATTTAGTATGGCATAAGGACACATGGATGTTTCAGGGCTGCGCTCACCCATGGTGCTTAAGAACGCAATATGTGTGCTTGCAATCAGGCTTTGAATATCATTTTTCCACGTGTTGTCTTTCATGGGCGTAGCTTAATGGATTGTGAGTTCAAGGTCACGAATAGGGAGTATGTATGCCAACTGTTCTCTGGTTTTCCTCTGCGAACCGAGGTTAAGGTTTAACTTCATTTCTTTGCCATCAAAGAAACGAAGCATAAATCCGCAGGATAGCGGATTTAGACGTACTTTAGTGCGGGGCTTGCTCTGAGAGGCATGGATGCCTCGAATCAAAAAAATGCCCCCTAAATAGCTGTGTATTTCTTCGATGCTTGGCAAAAGCGGGCGCAGAATTAGAATATTCTGCTTTATCCCTTCTTTTACCAACCATCTCAGCACAGCTATAGCAGGGGGGAATAGTCAAGCTTGTATAGGCGTGAATTTATCATGGTTTCTTCGTGCCTTTCGTGTTCTTCGTGGTGAGTTTGTCATTTCGACCGTAGTGGAGAAATCTTTAAGTGTTTCCATGTTGACCTGTATGACGGAAAGATGCTTCGACTACGCTCAGCATGACAAAAAAACTTTGCGTAACTCTGCGCTCTCTGCGGTTTATTCAACTCTGTGCCTTGGTGTCTTTGTGGTGAGTATTGTCATTTACATATCTTAAATGCAAAGTGCAGCCATGCAGCAATGGTTTGAACACATGTGGTGGAATAAGCGGCGTAAACCGAATATAGGTTGGCGTTTATTGTCGCGAGTGTATGCCAAGTTGATGCAATATGACCAACACAAACGTTTTCAAACGCAAGTGTGTCCGCCCATACCCATGATTTCAGTTGGCAATATCACGGTCGGCGGCAGTGGCAAAACACCATTTGTTGTATGGTTGGCTGGCGAGCTTAAAGCGCAAGGATTTAGGCCTGTATTGCTATCCCGAGGTGATGGGGCAAACAACCAGGAGCCGCATGTGGTATCGGCTTATTCCAAAGCGCATGAAGTGGGGGATGAGGCTGTATTACTTTATCGTTTGAGCGGTTGCCCTGTGATTGCTGGGCGTGACCGTATCAAGGGTGCAGAAATGGCTGCGGAATATGGTGATGTGTTGATTTTGGATGATGGTTTTCAATATCGGCAGTTGCACAGGGTATGTGATATTGTGTTGATTCCCAAAGAAGGGGTGGGTAATGGTTGTTTGCTACCTG
>JALWRX010000070.1 GCA_027080505.1 Ghiorsea sp. | reverse complement strand
TTGGTTTCTATGCAGGTCTTACCTTCGTAACATGTTATTACATTATTTATCCATCAACACCATTAAACCTTAAGATGCAAAATGCTATTAATAGTATCACGGGAACTGAAATGTTTGTTCACGGGCATTCGAAAGGTATTATGGGTGTGTTGGGTATTAATAAATACTATGATGGTGAAAACTGGACACAGTCTGAAATTGACGCATTAAAAGCTAAAGGATTTAATGAGCTTAAAATTAAGGCTGGTGATCGTAAGTATTTGAATGGCTGGACAGCCATCAATGAAATGCGTGATGACGTAGCTGAAATTGAAGCTGTTCGTAAAGACTATATGGCGAAATTGGCAACCATGACTCCAGATGAAATTATTGCAGATGATGAAATGCGTCAATTTGCTTTGGGTCGTTCAGTGGTGTTGTTCGGTGATAACTGTGCAGCATGCCATGGCTCTGGTGGTCAAGGAAACTTGAACAAAGCCCATCCAACTGAGTCATTTCCAAACTTAACTGATGATGATTGGTTATATGGTGGTTGGACTGCTAAAATTCAAGAAACCATTACTGAAGGTCGCCAAGGTGAAATGCCACCCAAAGGTGGTAATGATGAACTAACGGCATCTGATATTGATAAACTTGCTACATTTATTCATGACGGTTTATCAACTGGTAATGCTGAGCTTAATGATGATGGTGAATTGGTGAAAGGTGCTGATAATCCAACATTTGTAGCTGCAAATGAATTATTCCAAGAAACTTGTGCTGGATGCCATGGTGCAAATGGTAAAGGTTCTATGCTCAATGGTGACTTTGACACAGGTGCTGTGAACTTCACTGATGGTATTTGGCGTTTTGGTGGTGATTTAGCTACCATTAAAGAAACTATCACTAACGGACGTAAAGGTACTATGCCTACATGGGGTGGTCGTCTTGATGAAACATCAATCAAGATTTTGACCGTTCGTGTTCATGAAATGGGTGGTGGTATGGCTAAAGAGCCTGAAACTGAGTAAAATCAATCTTTAGGATATGAAAAGGCGGCCTTTGGGTCGCCTTTTTTATGCTAAAGTGAATAGTTTAGCGTATAAGTTAAAATAAACCTTTAAGGGTTATATGTAAGAGGGGTGCAAATGTGAGTAATTTCACAATGCATAAACTAATGGGTAAAATCATGTTCAAGGGTAGTTTTTACTGATTTTCAAGTTCTAAAGTAGCCCATCCCTTGTCGTAGAGGTGAGGCTTTAATTAAGAGCTAGATTAGAGTTAAAGATTGGTTGAATTGAGGAATAAAATATGAACAAAGAAAAATTTAAACCGATATTAATTGGTCTACTTATGATTTGGTTGTTGTTGTTTGCTATCGATTCCATCTTTGGCATAACTTGGTCAAGCTATATGATACATAGGGTGTTTATTTGGACACCTACTGTATTGATTGGTGTGTATTGGTTAACTTTTGGTGGTACGAAGAAGAGTAAGTGAAGTTTTTTATGAGTACGGGTTATTTTTCAACAAGAAACTCTTGCCACCCTGGTCCACAGCTTGTCCCATCACACTCAAACCAACGTACACGACCTTTAAGGCGTCCATCGCCAGCATCAATATTATCATCATTTTGTTTGCAATAATCCAAAGTCATTTCTTCGAGTAGTTTAAAATCTTTACGTTGCAAAGGGTCTTTTTTGTAGTCACTTGCTTGCGTTGCAATAGTGCAAAAAGCATCGATGTGTGTATCGGCTGTAGTACTCATATAAATTGCAATCACTGCAAAGGCAATCATGGGCACAGGAATTAAAAAATAACTAATCTTGTAAAAGCGTTCTGTACTTTTATCTTTTTCAAGCTCTTGCATATCAACTCCTTTGAATACTTGGCAGTGTAAGTAAAAAAAGAAGAAGCTCAACTATGGGTAGGTTTTTTTGTTCACCACGTTAGGTTTACGCAATGGCAACAACGAAAAAAACTGAACATACACCCATGATGCAGCAGTATCTCAAAATTAAAGCAGAACATGCTGATTGTTTGCTTTTTTATCGCATGGGTGACTTTTATGAAATGTTTTTTGATGATGCGATTGAAGCGGCAAAGATTCTTAATATTACCTTGACCAAACGTGGTAAAGCCAATGGTGATGATATTCCCATGGCGGGTGTACCCTGGCATCAAGCAGAAGGTTATTTAGCCAAACTTGTCGCAGCAGGTTGTAGAGTTGCTATTTGTGACCAAATGGAAGCTGCAGATGCCAGCAAAGGTCCTGTAAAGCGCGAAGTGGTACGCATTGTTACACCTGGAACCATCACTGAATCATCTCTTTTAGAACAAGAAACTTCCGCACCACTTGCCGCTTTATATTTGCATAATGACTTATGGGCAGTGGCATCATTGGATATTGCTTCAGGACAATGGAAGTTGATGCAGGGCAGTCTAACAGGGCAAGTATTGCAAGAGTATTTAAGTGTACTCAACCCTGCGGAACTGTTGGTGCAAAGAGATGTTGATACTTCACAAATTCCTGATGGGCTTAAAACATGGGAAGTGGGTGATTGGAGTTATGCCATTGATGTGTGTAAAGAAAAACTAGCGCAATTCTTTGGTTTGGGTGATTGGACATCGCTTAATTTAGAACATCATGAAGGTATTGCCAAAGCTGTGGCTGCGGTATTGGTGTATGTGGAGCAAACACAAAAAAGTAGCGTAGCACACTTGAGTTTGCCTGTGTATCACGAGCAGCAGCAGGGTATGCGCATTGATATGCGTTCACGGCGGAACTTGGAAGTGCATTGCACCATGACAGGTGAGCGCAAAGGTAGCTTAATTACCGTGCTCGATAAAACACAAACACCAATGGGCGCACGTTTAATTCGTGATTGGATTGATAATCCTTTAACAGATTTGAGTCAGATTAAACAACGGCAACAAGCAGTGCAAAGTTTGGTTGATGACGCTGAAACTAGGGAACATCTCAATCAAGGTTTACGTCATATTCGAGATATGGAGCGCATGTTGGCGCGTATTGTATTAAATCGTGCAGCACCAAGAGATTACCGAGGTTTAACGGATAGTATCTTAGCTTTACCAAGTTTGATTGACGCTTTGCAAGGTAGAGAAGGTTTGTTCAAACCCATGCGTGAAGCCATGTTGGGTCTTGAAGACTTGGGTGCATTATTATCATCTGCTTTGGTAGATTTACCGCCTGCATTGTTTCGGGATGGTGGGGTGATTCGTCAGGGTTTTGATTCGGAGCTTGATAGGTTGCGCACCTTGGCAGGTGATGCTGATGATTGGCTAAAGGATTATGAAGCCAAAGAAAGAGAAAGAACAGGGCTTGCTAACCTTCGCGTTAAATACAATAAGGTGTTTGGTTACTTTATTGAAATATCCAAAGCCCAAGCGGCTTCTGCACCGCCTGAATATGTGCGCAAGCAAACCTTGGTGAATGCAGAACGTTTTATTACTGATGAACTGCACAAGTTTGAATCAGAGATATTGGGTGCAAAAGATGCTGCCATGCAAAGAGAAGAAACCTTGGTGGCGGAATTGCAACAACAAATCAGCAGTAAAACAAGTATGATTCAAGCGGCTGCATTGGCAGTGGCAAGTCTGGATGTATTAACCTGCTTTGCGACATTGGCAGTGAAATATCAGTATGTTTGCCCTGAAGTGCATGGTGGGGCAACCCTCAAGATTGAGGGTGGCCGTCATCCTGTGGTGGAGCAATTTTTGAATGATGCTCCCTTTGTTGCCAACGATACGCATATGGATATGCGTAAACGGCAGTTTATGTTACTCACAGGGCCAAATATGGGCGGGAAGTCCACCTATATGCGGCAAGTAGCTTGGATTGTTTGGTTGTCACATGTGGGTTGTTTTGTGCCTGCCGAAGCTGCCCGTATTCCACTCACCAAACGTTTGTTTACAAGAGTTGGTGCGGGTGATGAATTATCTTCTGGGCGTTCCACTTTTATGGTGGAAATGATGGAGACGGCGGCTATTTTGAATCACCTTGAACCCAAATCTTTGGTGATTGTCGATGAGATTGGTCGGGGCACTAGCACTTGGGATGGTTTAGCCATTGCATGGGCAGTGGCAGAGCGACTGATTGCAGCTAAAGATGTACTCACTTTGTTTGCAACCCACTATCATGAATTAACCGATTTGCCTGAAACACATGCCACAGCTTTTAATGCATCGGTGACTGTGCGCGAATGGAAGGGTGAAGTTATATTTATGCATCAGGTGGTCGAAGATGCTGCGGATAGGTCGTATGGTATTGCCGTAGCGCAATTGGCAGGTTTGCCGCGTGATGTGGTGAAGTCTGCACGGGAACATTTGTATAGGCTTGAGCATGACTCACAATTGCAGGCTGAATCAGGAAAGACGCAGTTGGGTTTGTTTGCCGAAGCGGAAAAACGCAAACAAGAAGAAAGTCTAAAACGATTAGAAGTTGTGGAAAGTATGATTGAAGAAGCAGATATTAATCATATGCGACCACTTGATGCACTGACCTTTTTGGATGAACTAAAAAAGAAACTGTCTTAAGTTCGTCAGTTTAATACGCGATTAATCGCAATCGCAGGCTTCCCAGCGCAAGAACTCACGGATCTCTAGCTTTTGTGGGTTTTGCAATAGTATTTGGCTATCACCTGTTTCAATCACTTTGCCGTCACACATAAAAATAAGCTGACCTTGCAAACGTTTGGCTTGCTCCAAGTCGTGGGTTACACACAAAACAGGCATGTGTTCTGCCAAAGTGCGTAGTGATATTTCAATCAATTGCTTAGAGCGAGGGTCTAATGATGCTGTGGGTTCATCCAGTA
>JALWRX010000069.1 GCA_027080505.1 Ghiorsea sp. | reverse complement strand
CCAGTGTTTCATATCAAGTGGTGGGTAAGGTGTTGCAACTCCAATTGAATATTGTTGGGGGTAGCGGCATGGTATTGTATCAAATTGATAGAACAGAAGTTGAGCCTAGTTGTCAATGTATTGGCAATTGGTTGCGTTATTATGAGTCATCATTAAGCAGGCAACGTATGGACTTAAAACGTAATATTAAACTGCGCAATCCTGAAAAGACGTATGCTTTTCGCGTGCGAGTGAAAGATGAGCTTGGGCGAAAGAGTGCATGGTCAAAAGTTTTTAAAGTAAAGGCAAGCAATGGTTAATGTAAAAAGCAAAAAAACAACAGATAAACATGAGCAGCATAGATTGAATCAATTGGGTGAATATCCTTTTGCTCGATTGCGTAAACTTCTTG
This sequence comes from Ghiorsea sp., assembly GCA_027080505.1. Classification (GTDB taxonomy): domain Bacteria; phylum Pseudomonadota; class Zetaproteobacteria; order Mariprofundales; family Mariprofundaceae; genus Ghiorsea. The sequence continues at coordinate 4,473 of JALWRX010000069.1, read as the reverse complement.
ATGGTTTAACACCCAATCCTGACTTAGAATTTATTGATGCAGGTGCGGGTGAGCCTAGGTTGCCTTTGCCAAGCTTTGTTCAGCCAGCCTTGGATGCACATATATCTGGGTTTTCTAAATACCCAACGACAACGGGCAATGATTTTTTACGTCAAAGTATTGCAGCGTGGTTAAAGCGTCGCTTTTCCTTGAAAGATATAGACGCAGACACCCAAGTGTTAAGTGCCAATGGAACACGTGAAGCTTTGTTTGCTGCAGCGCATGCCTTGATTAACCCCAATGCTGACTCTAAACCTTGGGTGATGATGCCCAACCCTATGTATCAAATTTATTTGGGTGCAGCAATCACTGCTGGCGGCAAACCATATCTACAACCTTGCACAGCCGAAACAGGTTTTGCGCCTGATATAGATGGAGTCACTGATGATGTATGGGAAAACACTGCCTTGGTGTATGTGTGCTCACCGTCCAATCCTACAGGATGGGTGGCAGATGAAACTTATTATACCAAGCTTTTAACGCTTGCAGAGAAGTTTGATTTTTATGTACTGGCTGATGAATGTTATTCTGAAATTTATTATGCAGACAAGCCGATTGGCTTACTTGAAGTGGCACAAGGCATGGGCAACACGGACTATAAGCGTTGTTTAGTGATGAATTCGTTATCTAAACGCTCTGCTTTGCCAGGATTACGCTCTGGTCTTATTGCAGGTGATGCGGATTTGATTCAACAGTTTGCGAAGTTGCGAAGTTATACAGGACCTGCCACACCGCTACCTTTACAATATGTTGCTGCTGCAGCTTGGGCTGATGAAGAACATGTGCAACAGCATTTAAAAGTGTACCGTGATAGTTTGGATGCCTTTTTTGAAGTGTATGGCGGGGAGATTCCTACAGGTTCATTTTTTGTTTGGCTACCCGTAGATGATGAAGAAACATTTGTGCGTAAAGCTTATCAAGATCAAGCGATTAAATTGTTGCCTGGCAGTTACTTAGGTGCAGAAGATAGCCATGGCATCAATGCAGGGGCGGGTTATGTGCGTGCGGCTTTGGTGGATGGTGTCACCAAGGCTAGAGAATTGGCTTTGCGCTTAAAAAAATTATAGCTGCTTTAATAACGATAAAACTTGTGTCATGCGTGCGGGTTTTTGCAAGACTGTAATGTGTTCGGGTGCTTGTTGGGGTGGCATACCAGTGTATAGAATGGATTTTATATGAGGATTGATATTTTCAGCCAATGTGATGAGGTTTAACCCTGTCATTTTGGGCATAGCATGGTCTGTAATGATTGCTTTAAATGCTTGGGGCTGCTCGGAAAATGCAGTTAAAGCTTGTTTTGGACAAAGGTGAGAAGAAACTTTATACCCTGAGTGTTCAAGAAGCTGTGTATAAACATTTAAAACACTTTTATCATCGTCCACAAGTAAAATCATTTTCCCTCCCAAGAAGAGCATACTATAATCATGGTTATATGAATAGCTTGTAATAAATGTCACCATATTTTCAAAGTGTTGTTGTTAGCCTTCGCGACTCTTAGTGGGAGTAGAGTGATGAATAGAGTAAAATTAAAGCATGGATTTGGTTTAGAAGATTTCCCTAAAGCAAAGGAAGTGTTTATAAAAAAAGGCGATTTTCTTTTATATGAGGGTGATGAGAAAGCTAATCGTGCTTATGTGATTGTATCGGGGAAGTTAGAGGTTCGTTTAACTTCAGGTACAGGGCATGAAACACTGTTGTATCATTTAGAGCCTGGTGAATTGGTGGGGGAGCTTGCTGCATTTGGTATAAAGGCGAGGACAGCAACCATTGCCGCTACTATGGAGTCTAAACTCTTAGAGGTTTCTTATGCTGACCTTGCTAGTAACATGCAAGACTGTGGTTTTATTGAAAAAGTATCCCATCATTTTCTTACCCGTTATTTACGTACGCACGATGTTGTATGCAGGTTAGGTCAACCCAATGTGTCTATGAAGCTTTGTCGTTATTTTAAGTCCTTGGCAGACCAAAAAGACACACAAGAGAATACGGTAGTGTTAAGGTTACCTAGTCATTCTGAAATGGGTAAACTTTTAAGCTGCCAACGAGAAACTGTAACGAGAGAAATGAAGAAGCTTATTTTTTCAGGGGTAATAGTACCTTTAGAACAAACGGGTTCATTTGCGTTAAATATAGAGAAAAACCAGTTGTTTTTGGCAGGCATGTTAGATGCCAACTAATCATTAGTTACTGATACAGGGCAAGGTTTGGCTGAAAATATCCGTTTGACCAATACCTTTAAGTGTAAGGGTAACGGGTGTAAAAGTCTGAGGCTGGTTTAGGGCTTGATATGTTGCTTGGTCGATTAAAATTTCACCAACCCTAGCATTGGATTCTAATCTTGCTGCTAAATTGACGTGCCGACCTATGGCTGTAAATGTTCGACGTTCGTGGGAGCCTAAGATACCCAATACGGCTTCTCCAGATGCAATGCCTACACCAATACCCAATTGCTCTAAACCTTGGCTAAGACGCTGTTGATTGAGTGTATAAACAGCTTGAATCATTTGTTCTGCACTGTGTAATGCATTAAAACAACAATCTGTTTTTGATGCTAAAACACCATACACTGCCATCACCCCATCGCCCATGATTTTATCGACCATACCATGGTGTTGTAGAATAGAGGGCAGCATACAATGCATATAATCATTGAGTGTTTGCATGACAACTTGTGCATCATGGCGTTCATTAAAGGGTGTGAAACCACGAATATCGACAAATAATGTGGCAATGGTTTTACGCTCACCAGCCGCATCAAGTTGCATTTCACCTTGTGTGATGCGCTCAGATATTTCATGTCCTACATAACGGTGTAGCGTTTGTTTCATTTGCGCTTTGAGTAGGATTAAATCGTTGGATACTTGCTGGTATTGCTGTAGCTGTAAGGTGTTTTGGGTGACATCGCAAAAAAGTAGCCAGTCATGCTCCTTATCAGCTAAGGCAAAAATATCAGTGTATTGCCCATCTCGCAATTGAATTTGAGGCAGCTCAAAATCTTCTATGATGGGCAGCATACCTATCAAAACATCAAAAAGCTCTGTGGCTTTTTGTCCTACTTGTGGTTGTTGTGGGTAATAATGTTGCCATGCACCACCTGCTTGAAGAATACAGTCGCTACCTTTTTTAAGTTGTAGCCATGCTGGTTCAAGTTGTTGAATACTATGGCTAGCAATATGTTGGTATAAGGGTTGGGGAAGTGTTTGGCTTGTCATGGTTTGATTAGCATGCGTGTTAATTGTACAAAGGATTCCTCTACATGTTCCCCTGTTTTGGCACTGGTATTATAAATGGGGTTATTGTATTGCTTAAGTTCATCCAACTGCTTTGGGTTAATATCCCAAGCATCGGTGAGATCTACCTTATTGCATAAAAAGATATTTGGAATTTTTCCGATGTCGGTGTGTACGCGTGTTAAAATTTCATGCGCTGTTTGTATGGTTTCAGGGCGTGTTCCATCGATGACAGTGAGAATGCCAGCAGCACCACGCAAATAGCTGCTGGTAATTTTTTTATGTTTTTCTTCGCCATGAATATCCCAAATCATTAAGTTGACTTGTGTTTCATCTACCGTAACTACTTTCTTATCGATTTTAACACCCATGCTTGATAGGTATTTTTCTGAGAACTTACTGTACACAAACTGTGCTGTTAGACTGGTTTTACCAACGCCTGCTGCCCCAAGAATACAAACTTTCTTTTGAATCATGGTTTGTTTATTCCCATTTCAAGTGAAAAGTGGATAACTTGTGAAACATTATTGGCATCTGTTTTGTGTGAAATAACTTTGATGTGCTGGGAGGCTATGCCATGAGCTGCAAGTTCTTTTTGCACAGCTTTAAGCCGTAAGGTTGTGATAAAGCTAGCGTTATTGCTGTATAAAGCTTTTATATGGAGTTGACTGTTGGGCTCAATCGCTTGTGCTTGTTTAAAAAGGTCAGCAAGTATATTTATTTCTTTTTTTGCTTCGGGTGAGAGTTTGGCAATGCTGCTGGGGAATGAAATTTGTATATTTGCAATGTCTTTTTGTACGTTTGTCCAACTTTGGGTGGTGTTCTTAAGTTTGCTGGTGTAAAAACTATGTACACCATCAACCAATACAAACTGTTCTTGTGCTTGAGAAATCCATGCGCCTGTTGCCGAGCCTGTTGCCGATAAAATACCATTACTAAAACTTAAAGTTACTGTACTTGGTGGTTGTAGCTTTTCAATGGCATCGGCTAGAATGGCAGCTTCATCAATCCAAGGTGTAACTTGGTTGTCAAATCGCTCTATGCCTTCAAGTTTGATAGCTTGGTCATTGGCAGCATCAATCCACTGTTGTTTAGCTTCACCAGTTGCCAACAGGATGTGATTAGATAAAGAGAGCTGCACTGTTTCAGGTGGTTGCAGTGCTTCTATAGCACGCTGCAAAATCACATTATCAGATAAGGATAC
>JALWRX010000068.1 GCA_027080505.1 Ghiorsea sp. | reverse complement strand
TTTTAACGCCAAAATAACGAACAAAAACATGCAAAAAACCTGATAAAGCACAGCTAAAAAACCTTCTTTCTAGCTACCCCAACTTGCGAAGGGACGCGAAACTTAACGGCTAACTTTTAGAACACAACACTTTTATTTAAAGAGGATATTAGAGCAATATTAGAGCATGATTTACGCCATCTTTCGCTATCTAATATAATAGATTGTCGCCTGCAACCTACGTACCCATAGTAAACAACAACTTCATTGACTAAGCTTAGCCCCATGACACAACATCAATCGAATATCCGCTCCCAACGTGGCGTAGCACTCATCATGGTGCTTGGCATGGTCGCCATTATTGCAGCATGGGCAAGCATGGCAGCTTATGAAGATATGATTGCCATCAAACGCGCCACCAACATTCAAGATGAAGTCCGTGCAACCATGGCAAGTGAATCTGCCTTTGAGTTGGTCAAATTGTATCTTAAAGAAGACTATAAACTCACAGGTGACGTTGATTCACTGGAAGAAGACTGGGCTTTAGGGCTTCCTCCATTTCCTATTGACGATGGCATGATTGGGGTAACCATGGAAGACAGCAACCGCTATTTCAACCTCAATGATTTGGTTGATGATAATGGTGTAGCCATTCAAAAGCATGTGGAACAACTACAACGGCTTTTTACATTATTATCTATTGATGACGGATTAGTAGATGCCTTGGTGGACTGGATGGATAAAGACGATAGACCTTACGGTACTTTTGGTGCGGAAGATGCCATGTATTACGACAAAGACTATAAAGTTAAAAATGCACGCCTAGATAACCTATCCGAACTTAAGCTTATTTTAGGGTTTAAGCCTAATATTATCCGTCACTTAAAACATGTTGTTTGTGTACACCCCAATACGCAAAATGGAACCAGCAAAATCAACATCAACACCGCCCCCGCAGATGTATTGCTGGCTCTTTTCCCTAATATGAGCAAAATTGATGTAGAAGCACTGGCTGAAAACATGCCCTATGAAGACTTAAACAGCATCAAGAGCCTACCATGGGTTGCAGGTGGTGACCTTCCACGCTTGAGTGTAGGCAGCGATACATTTACACTGCGGACGCATGCATCATTTGGACGCGCCCAAGTTCGCGAGGAGTATTTATTATTACGTACACAACAAAATGTTCAACTTTTGTGGCGCGAACGCTTGGGTTGGCAGCTTTAAATGACTGAACCATCATTTGCCAGCTTAAGCTGGTGCCCAACATCTGTGGCCATTCGTGATAACCACGGGCAAATAAACATTGCTCCCGTCATACTTGATGATGACACCCAGCTACCTCATATTGAACAAACAAGCCAAACCATTGGCTACATTTATTTACCCCTTGAAAACCTATTGGTGCGCACTTTCAATTTCCCGCTAAAACACCCGCGTTTTCTTGATGCCAATATGCTTGCCCAAGAGCTTGCCGATAGCGCAGGCATAGAGCCAGATGACTGGTGGCTCACTTGGCACGCCAGTAGCAACCATGATGGTGGCGTATCTGGCATTGTTTTTGGTCTCCCTAAATCACTAAAACATGCCATGCAACAAAACCCTATATGGCAACATGCCCCCTTCTTACTAATTGATGGCTGGCAACGCCTCAACCACTGTTTACAGCAGCATGATGTTGACGATACAGCTATTGTTGATGCTGATAGCCAAGGTTTATTTTTAGGTTACTATCAACAAGGTGTGTGGCAGGGTATACGCAGATTAAATATTGCAAAAGATGCGGACATGAATGACTCACAAGTTTGCGAACAGCTTTGCCATGAAGCAGGGTTATCACTACAAGCAATGGGCTTTGATGCAACACAACACAAACTTGTTGCTCGCATATCTTCAGCTATGAAAAACACAGCTCTTTTTGCAGACTGTGAACAACTACAAGTTGAAGAACGCCTAGAGCAGCGGCATGTTGTCAACCTCAAGCTACCATTGCCACAGAAAAATACCCCTCATACACTGAACATACGTCATGGAAAATGGGCAGCAAAAAGCCACAGCAGCATCCCCAAAGTGTGGTGGCGACCTATCGCGCTTGCCATCATGGCAAGCATTGTTTGGTTAGGCACACTAAGTATAGAAAACTACCAGCTTAGGCAGCAACTAGATGATATGAACAATGAAATCATCCAAGCCTTCCATCGCGGTTTGCCACAACAAACAGTGATTATTGATGCCATGGCACAGCTTAGACAAGCTGCGCATACAGGTGATGGTGCAAACAGTGGCAACGCACAACATGTTACAACGCAACTCAACATCATCAGTGCCGTGTTTAAAAAACACCCTTGGCATATGCAAGAACTACGTATTAACAACAATGAAGTTGTTCTATCTGGTCAAGTCAACAGCTTGGACACCTTGAATGACATCAGCAATGCTCTGTCAGAAAAAATTGGGAAAAAAGTAAAAATTACCGACACCGATTTAAAGGGTAATGAGGTTACATTCAGGATGCGCTGGTCATGAATATATCATTACAAAATCATATCGATAACCTTCGTCTCAAACTGGAAACTCTGTGGGCTGAAAAAGTTGCCCCACACTATGATGCTCTAGGTGAAAGCGAACAACGTACTGTAAAAATCGCTGCTATAATTTTACCATTGGTTATTTTTGTTTTTGGTATTGTCTTGCCTATTCTTGATACCAACAAGGCATTGCACGATGATATTGCAGCACTTAGCAAACAAGTGGCAGAAGCAAACCAGTTGGCGGATATCTTAGCCAGCCAACCTAAACAACAAGGCAGCGCAAATACCAACAATATTCTAAGCGATGTAGATAAACTAGCACGCCAAACTGGCGTTCGCTCCTATATAACACGTTTGCGTCCGCAGCAAATCATGGGTGCAGGTCAACGTTTACAAACACAAATCAAAAACGTGCCTTACCAGAAACTCACTCACTTTCTAAGCATCTTAGAAAAAAATGGTTACAACTTCACAAACCTTAAAATACAAGCAGCAGGCGTAGGCATTGTGCATATGCAAGCAAGTATTGGGCGATAAGATGAGCCAACAAAAAACTACACCCAACACTAAGCGAAAGTTATTGCTTATATTTACTTTGGCTTTGCTCATCTTTTCATTTTTACGCTGGGATATATCTCCTTGGTTAGCCACACAAATACAACAAGCTGCCAAGCAAGCTGGTATCAACATACAATATGAACATATTTCAGTATCGGGGTTTACGGTTCAATTGAATCAACTGCAAATCAGTAAAGCCAATGAAATATCCGTACAATTCCAAGAACTACAAGCAAGCCCAGCATGGGACGCCTTATTATCGGGTGAATTAGGCGTTCATATTGAAGCCCTTTGGCAAACCAACCCCATTTCATTCACCATCATTCAGCAAGGCGAAAGCTTACAAATCAACAATATTTCGGCTGTGGTGGATATAAGTCGTATCCAACAATTTATGACGAGTATCCCTGCTAAGATTTCTGGTGTTATCCAAGCCCAAGGACAAGTTCTGCTCAACCCAAGCACACAAAAACTTGAATCAGGCAACTTAGAAGTGGTATGGAATCAAGCCAAAGCGGGGTTAACTCAGCCCAAATTCACCTTGGGTGATTACCACATCAAACTCTACAGTGATGAGCAAGGCAACCAGCCTTGGCATTGGGATATTTCGGGTGGTTCAGGCGTTGCCCTCAAAGGCAATGGCACCATGTCCCCGCAGCAACCAGACCCTCAATGGTGGGCTATCAATGTACTGATGAATGTCAAAGTAGATCAAACCAATCCTTCCCTTGCCATGATGATGCAGTCTATGATGGGCACAACAGAAGCTAGCCTGCGTATATCAGGCACGCTGGGTAAACCGCGCACGGAGATTGTTCGCTAATGTCATATCTTGTACTGGCACGAAAATGGAGACCACAACGTTTTGCTGATTTAACAGGGCAAGATGTGATTGTGCGTACTCTAAAAAATGCCCTAACAAGCAACCACTTAGCCCATGCATATTTGATGACTGGTATTCGTGGTGTAGGTAAAACAACCATTTCTCGATTGATGGCAATGGCAGTTAATTGCACCCAAGTTGCTGATGGTGAACCATGTGGCACTTGCGAATCATGTGTATCCATTGCCAAAGGTAACAATCTTGATGTGCAAGAAATGGATGCCGCAAGTCATACTGGTGTGGATGATATTCGTGAAATCTTGGATGGTGTGCGTTATCCACCCGTACATTTAAAAATCAAAGTGTATATTATTGATGAAGCGCACATGTTGTCCAAATCAGCATTTAATGCTCTATTAAAAACACTGGAAGAACCACCTGAAAATGTGTTGTTTATTTTGGCAACCACAGAGTCAGACAAATTACCCATCACCGTACGCTCACGCTGCCAACGCTTTGACTTGCGTCGCCTCAATGTCGATGAAATTGCTGATTATTTAGCCTATGTACTCAAAGAAGAAGGCATCAATACGCAAGAAGATGCGCTGCAAGTCATTGCGCGTTCAGCCGATGGCAGTGTGCGTGATGCATTATCACTTACCGAACGTGTTTTAGCCTTTTCCAGCCAAGATATTACCTTAGAAAGTGTGCAGCAGTCGTTAGGGCTTATTGGCTCTGAACAAACACAACAACTTGCACACGCTATTTTATTAGGCGATGCAAAACAGGCCGTACAAACCTTGCGTCAAACACGTGAAGTCGGCGTATCACCCACCCATTTATTAAAATCACTCTCTGAACTTTTGCATGAAATGATGTGTTGTAAACTTGATGCTTCTTTGGTGCCGCAAGGTATGAGCAGCGCTGCGCAAGCATGGGTTCAACAACAAGCCGACTGCTGGAATGAACAAGCTTTGGATATGCGTTATCAAGTATTGATTCATGGCTTACGCGATTTACCGCTGAT
>JALWRX010000067.1 GCA_027080505.1 Ghiorsea sp. | reverse complement strand
CGCGGTTGTAAGCAACGCCTGAAATTTCTGCACGTTCCATGTTTGAATCCTCTCTTGTAACCATTGTGCCTTGCACCAAGTCAAAGCTTGAGCGCAAATGAATGGGCATATTGTAGCGCATGCCTAACTCCACGCTTCGGGTTTGTAATACTTTTGCACCCAATGATGCAAACTCCAGCATTTCTTCATAACTGATGCTGTCCATTTTACGCGCTTTAGGCTCTATGCGCGGGTCTGTGGTATAAATACCATCTACATCGGTATAAATATCACAAGAATCAGCTTTAACCGCAATGGCTAGCGCCACCGCAGAAGTATCGGAGCCGCCACGCCCTAAGGTGGTGGTGTTGCCATTAGCATCTACGCCTTGAAAACCTGTCACCACGGGTACTTGACCTTGTTCCATGTGTTTGATGAGGTGGTCGCTTTGTACATCTTTGATGCGGGCTTTACTGTGGCTGCCTTCGGTTTTGAAACCTGCTTGTGCGCCACTGAATGAATAGGCTGACACACCCAACTTGTTCAGTTCAATGGCTAATAATGCAGCGGTGACTTGTTCACCTGTTGCTACCAAGGCATCCACTTCGCGCATGGGTGGGTTGTCGTTCATGCTGTTGGCGAGATGAAGCAAACGATTAGTTTCACCACTCATGGCAGAGACCACCACAGCAACCTCATTTCCGTTATCTAGTTCATTTTTGACGATTTTGGCAGTGGCTTGGATGCGTTCTACAGAACCCACAGAAGTGCCACCAAATTTTTGTACAATTCTCATCTTATTTTCCGCCTAAAGGTACGGTGGCAATGCCAACTTTACCCATGCCCAACTCACGAATGGTATCTAATGCATACACCAGACGTTTATGTTTGGCATCGGCATCAGCGCGAATCACAACACGCATATTGGGGTCACCTTTGGTGATGTTAAGGATACGGCGGCGCAAGTCTGCATCTTTGACGCGTTCATCTTGCACATAAAGTTGACCATCAGCTTTAATGCTAATCACCACTTGTTTTTCTTCTTTATTGGCAGCTTGTGATTTGCTTTGTGGCAAATCCAGTTTGATGCTGTTGTTGGCAGTGAAGCTTGTGCTAACCATGAAGAAAATCAACATGAGAAACACCACATCAATCATGGGTGTTAAATCAACGAGCAAGTCGCTGCGTTTTTGTCTTGGGCGTAAATTCATTCACGTTCGCCTTTAAGCAAATCAACGAAATACAAAGCATGTTGCTCAATATCAACCACATAACGATTGATTTTGGCTTCAAAGAAGCGGTATGCAACCAGTGTAGGGATAGCAATCGACATACCTGCAGCAGTGGTATTCAATGCTTTAGAAATACCTGATGCCAACACATCTGCCTTGCCCACACCTTCAACAGAAATTACTTGAAATACTTCAATCATACCAATGACGGTACCTAATAAACCCAAAAGTGGGGCAATAGCAGCAATCAATGCTAAAATACCAACAAAACGCTCAAGGTGAGCAATTTCTTGCCTGCCTACTTCTTCTAATATCTCTTTCATAACACTACGCTTCACACCACGGTTTTTTAGTGCCACCCAAAGGATGCGGCTCATGGCAGTGTTGTTGTTTTTACACAATTCCAAGGCTTGTTCAGCATTACCTTCACGCACTGCATCTTCAATTTGTTTAATCTTTTTAACGGGAATGACAACGGATGAACGAAGGCTCCATAGTCGCTCAAAAATAATGGTGAGTGAAAGAAGCGAAGTGGCAATCAGGATGTACATCACTGTGCCGCCTTGGGAAATAAAGTCGTACATCAAAAACCACCTTTCAATAAAAAAATAGGGATAAAGCTGGCGCAAGTATAGGCAGGCTTCTTTATGCTGCAATCATCATGTTTGTTTTTGTTTTCGTATGCCTCTATCAAGGTTATGCTTGCGGCAGATATGTTAGTGTTTAACGGAGTTTTTCATGATTGACCAAGGTTTGTTTGATATTTTAGCTTGCCCTAAATGTAAGGGTGATGTGCAGTACAATGCCGATAAAACGGGTTTAACCTGTGATAAATGCAAGTTGGAATACCCCATTCGTGATGATATTCCAGTGATGTTGATTGATGAGGCGAAACAACTCGCTGACTAATGACGGATAAAGCGGCAAAGGAAGTTATCAAAGCACCTGCTTGGACGCGCCTACTCTTTGGCGTACTTGCCAAAGTGCCTATGCCCATCATGCATGGCTTGGGTGATGCTTTGGGTTGGTTGTATTATACATTAGATAAACGGCACCGAGGCATTGCCTTGAGAAATATCGCCCGTGTGTTTCCCGAAAAACCTAAAAAAGAGCGAGCTAAGATTGCTAAAAAAGCATTTAAACAAATGGGTCGCACGCTTATGGAAATCCCTTATGTGTTTTCCGCCAGTGCGGATGATTTGCTTCACCATGTAGAGATTGAAGGCAAAGAAGTGTTGACCAACGCGCTTGCCAAGCAAAAAGGTGTGTTTTTATTGGCATCCCATTTCAGTAATTGGGAGTTGATGGGTTTGATGCCTGCCATGATGGGGCATCCAACATCCATGATTTATCGCCAACTCAATCAAAAACCATTGGACGCTTATACTTTGGTATCGCGTTCACGTTTTGGTACCAATCTTTATTCAAGAAACACAGGTGTACGCTGGTTGCTTAAAGCCTTGAAAAACAATCACTGTATTGTATCCGCCTTAGATCAACACATGGGTGCAGGTAATGGCATTAAAGTGCCATTTTTAGGGCATATCGCTAGCACCAGCCATTTGCCAGCACCCTTTGTTGCCAAAGGCGCACCTATGATTGGCATGGCATTGGTGCGAAAGGGTGGTGGTTTTAAGTTTACCCTCAAATTTTGGGATGTGCCTTGCCCAGAGTTGAGTGATGATAGAGCCACCAATGAAATTCTGATTATGACAGCCGCATGTAAAAGCTTTGATAAGGTGATTAAAGAAAACCCTGAACAGTGGCTTTGGATGCACAGACGTTGGCGAGCAGTGGAAACAGATGAAGCGATGGAGCAAGTGGTTCACGGTGCCCCGTAGGAGGGGTAGAATATTAAAACAAGGCTCAACTCTTGAGATACAAAAAATCCACTTTATTTTGTATTATTTAACCTATAAATTTAACGATTTATATGATGTGTTGGAGCGAGGCAGAAGTCTCGCCGATGTTTTTATACTTCACTTATTTAACTTTGACAAAGGGTTACTAATATCCTTTATCCTATTATCATTTAAAAAAATCTCACTTGTTGTGATTACCCAGCCATTTTGATGACCATTTATCTTCCCATATTCTTTAGCAACCTCAACAGGCACTTCTAATGCTTGCCTAACTGTACCGTTTGGGTTGAACAGAATAACAATTAGAAAGTCAAAATCCCAAGACCGAATCACACTTAATTGGGTTGATAGTGTGTCTTTTATCTTGCGGGCTTTGATTTGATAACGAATACCATTTGTAGCTTCTATATCTGCACTTGCTTTAGATATTTCTAGGAGGCTTCCACCATAATATTTATGTGCCAAATATTCAGCATATTCTCCCACGATATTATTTGTTCTTCCAAGAGCATCAGCAAGTTTATTTGAATATTCGTTGAACTTAAGCCATAAATCTTTGATCTCACTCGTGGGGTTTGCATTGAAATATAAACTTTCTGCAAGAGAAACTAATGATTTAGATAATCTTTTTGATTTGGTGATTTTAAGCAAAGCATCCTTGGCTCTACCTGAGTTAATAATTCGTCTGGCTTGAGTAATTCGTGTAATGCACCCTGATTCTTTGTAGCCTTCATTCTTCATCAATAATTCAATTAAAAATTCATTAGATAGGCTTTGATTTGAAAAGTCTTTGAAATATTTAACGAAACATTCTTGTCCTATTGACTGAATACTTCTATACAATTGGTTATCATCCATAGAACCTCTCAAAAAATATAAGTTAATAACATGACTTGATATTCCATTTATTACGCTCCTTTATATGTCCATGATTTCTCTGTCCTGGGATATAAAAGTACAAGCAGGGAAGTTCTGCATCTAGCCTGCCATTACAGGAATAGTGATTTTACGCTTATTTAATGTAGTCACTTTGTTCATCACGGTTTTTGCCATGTTTTTATAGATTTCGGCTTCTTTGGATTCTGGGTTTGCAGCAACAATGGGTGTGCCTGCATCGCCATTTTCGCGAATTGCCATATTTAGTGGAACTTGAGCAATAATATCGGTCTTAAACTCTTTACTTAATCGCTCTGCACCACCTTGGGCGAAAATATGTGATTCTTCATTGCAGTGTGGGCATACAAATACGCTCATGTTTTCAACAATACCAAGCGTAGGGATATGCACTTTATCAAACATGCGAATACCTTTTTCGCAATCAATCAAAGCAATATCTTGCGGCGTTGTAACCACTACAGCACCTGTAACAGGTACGGTTTGTGATAATGTAAGTTGAGCATCGCCTGTGCCTGGTGGCATATCAATAATGAGCACGTCAAGCTCGCCCCAAGCCACGCCGTTAAGCAACTGACCCAGTGCGCTGGCAACCATAGGGCCGCGCCAAATCATGGCTTGTTCATCAGGCACTAGTAAACCAATCGACATCATTTTTACGCCATAGTTTTCAAGCGGAAAGATAACTTGTCCACCTGTATCCACCATAGGTTTTTGCCCTTTAAGACCAAGCATGTTTGGCATGGAAGGACCATAAATATCAGCATCCAAAAGCCCAACTTTTTTGCCTTCTTGCGCAATAGCTACAGCTAAGTTTACTGCCGTGGTTGATTTACCAACACCACCTTTCCCTGATGCTACAGCAATAATACTTTTGATGCCGGGGATGGCTTTTTTTGCACTTTCATCCACTTGTTTTGTTCCACAGCCTGCCATGATGATGCCCCTTGAATTGGTTTCTAAAATACGATGAGTTGTATGTAAGGCGCAAGCATAACTATTTCAAGGCAATCATACAGTATTAAAAAATCATGGTTATTTCATCATCCTGTTCGTATGCTTGGCTTTGTGAAAGTTTTAATCGTAAAATTATCTGCCTTTGGCGATATTATTCATGCACTTCCTGCGCTGGACGATGTGCTTGCCCGCCCTGAAGTGGATGAGGTGCATTGGTTGGTAGATAGCCGCTTTACTTTTGTTACGGAAGTGTTGCCGCCGCAGGTTCAAGTGCATCAGATTGCACTCAAAGGCGAACACCCGTTGCGCGAGATTCGCCGAGTTGTGAAAAAGTTAAGGGCAGAGAAGTTTGATTTGGCTTTAGATTTTCAGGGGTTAATCAAATCATCTGTGTTGGCACGATTGATTACTTCTAGGGTTTACGGCTTTGCTGCCAAGGTTATCCGTGAGAAACCTGCTTCATGGTTTGAAACTTCTACGCCAGCACATCCTGATGAAATGAATATCGTGCAACAGGTGAGGAGGGTGGCTCAAAGCCCTTGGCTATCTGAAGAACAGGCTGGGCAGGCTATTACTTATACACCGCCACAGATTCATAAAAGCTTTGATGCTGAACTGCCTGAAGGCTTACAAACACTTAAACCTTGGGTGGTATTTAATTTGGGTGGCTCTTTTGCGACCAAAGAATTACCTGACCAAACATGGTTGCAAGTTGGACAAGCTTTAAAAGAAAAAGGTTATGCCATTGTATTTTGTTGGGGGAGCGCCAAAGAAGAAGCTAAAGCCAAACAATTGAATGAACATGGATTGGGTTATGTGTTGCCCAAACGTTTATCCACACCTGAATTATGCACTTTTTTTCAGCAAAGTTTTGCTGTGATTGCCGCAGATACTGGTATTTTGCATTTGGCAGCAGCTTTGGGTACGCCAACCATTAGTTTTTGGGGACCAACACCAAGAGAACGCAATGCACCGCATGGTGAGCTTGATTATCATGTGGAATCCAACCCTGATTGTGGACCTTGTATTCAAAAGACCTGTGATAACTTTATTTGCATGGATATGATTCAAGCCAAGGCAATTGTACAATGTGTAATGAATATTGCGCATAAATTAGAGAAAAAGTGAGCCTTTTATGTCTAAATTAAGTCGGTATGGTACGTTTTTTATTGTTTTTTTGCTTTCCACACCAACATGGGCGGCGACTTCTGATTGTTTCCCTTTCGTGGGTGAACATTACAAATATGATGTGGGTTGGGAGTTTATCAATGCTGGCACTGCAGAAGTTAACATAACCCAGCAAGGGGATAATGGGTATCAAGTACATAACTTTGCGCGAACCAATGGCTTTTTTGATATGTTTAAAAAAGTACGGGATACTTTGGTATCCGAGGGCATTTGTTTGGGTGATAAAATGCAAAGCACCTTATTTTGGACAGACCAATTAGAAAAAGGAAAGCATACCAAAAAACGCATTGAATACTTGTGGCAAGAAAACAAAGTTAAATACCAAAATAATGAGAAGAAGCTTACATTTGATGTGAAAGCAGGGCACTTGAGTGTGCTGGATGCGTTTTATTTAACCCGTTTGCATCCACCCACCAAAGATCACCCCATTTCCATCCCTGTATTTGATTCAGAAAAGAAATACGATGTAATCGTGAAGCTATTAAAACACCAGAAGATTACAGGTTTGGATGGTAAACGTATTGACTGCTTGGTGATTCAACCAGAGTTGAAGACTGAAGGTGTGTTTACCAGCGTGGGTGTGATTAAAATTTGGCTGACCAATGATGCTAGGCGCATTCCATTAAAAATTACTGCAAAAATTAAGATTGGACGTATTGTTGTGCGCCTAACGGAGTATTCAAAAACATGACAGAGAACAAAAACAAACCATTAAACCCTTATGATGATTTCTTTTATCACCATAGACCTCGCCTTACGGGTATTGCTGCACTCATTATTATCTTCTTTGCCCAGCCAACGCTAGAGTCTTTATGCCTTGGTTCTATCATTGTCATTCTTGGCGAAATGGGGCGAACTTGGGCACTGGGTTATATTGATAAAGATGCAGCACTCGCAACCACAGGACCTTATGCATTCACGAGAAACCCTTTATATGTGTTTAATACAACCATGTTTATTGGTTTTTGTGTGATGGCAAACCAGCTTGTACCTGCGTTAGTCGCGGCAGTTTTGTTTGTTTGGATTTATGTTGTGGTGATTAAGATTGAAGCTGAACGTATGGTTGATTTGTTTGGCGAGGCATATGCTGAATGGTCGAAACATGTACCCTTGTTTATCCCACGTTTAACACCATGGAAAGATAGAGCAAAAAAAGCTTATTCATTTGCATTGATGCTGGGGCATAAAGAGCCCAAACATTGGTTTGGAACGATTGTAGGTTTATCTATCTTTTATGCCATTTATTACTTTCAACATCATTAAATACGCAGTGCATGTTTCGTAATATTCGCTCAAGGAAAGTGGCGAAACTCGTTTTCTTCATTTTCTGGTTGATTGCTGTTTTTTTGGCATGGCAACATGTGTCAACACAAAAGCCTTGGTCATCTATTGTTTGGACACCCATTTTTAGTGAGCAAACAAAAAAACCATTTTATCATGAAACCTTGATAGCCAATGCAGGGCAAAAATCTACGCACAGTGTAAGTGCAGCAGTATTGCCATCGGGTGATTTGATTGCATTTTGGTTCGGTGGGTCAAGAGAAGGCGCGAAAGACGTACGCATTTTTCAAAGTTATTTTCAACAAAAGCAGCAAACATGGACAACGCCTAGAGCAGTTTTAGATGTACCAACATTAGCAGCAGTCGTTGGGCGCTATATTGGTAAGCTTGGCAACCCTTTAGTGTTTATCGATAAACAGCAGCGTATGTGGCTTTATGTGGTATCTGTTTCCTATGGCGGCTGGGCAGGTAGTAGTTTGAATGTGATGTTTTCAGATGATTTGGGGCAAAGTTGGAGTGCACCTAAAAAACTCATCACTTCGCCATTTATCAATGTGAGCACTTTGGTGCGGAATACCATGTATGCTATGCAAGATGGTAGTATGTTGTTGCCCGTTTATCATGAGTTTGCTGCACAATTTCCTGAACTGTTGCGTATTTCACCTGAAGGTGAGGTGATGGAGAAGGTTCGCATGTTTGGCAATGGCGGTGGTATCCAACCATCGTTAGTCCAAGGTAAAGGTCGAGAAGCCTATGCCTTTATGCGCTCAGGCTCGCACACCAAAGACTGGAAGGTAATTCGTTTAAAAAGTGAAGATGAAGGGCAAACTTGGTCCGACTTTACACGAACTGATTTACCGAATCCAAATTCAGCACAGGTGGTTGCTAAAGTTGATGAAAAATTATGGATTTGGGTGGGGAATCATAACCCCAAAAACAGACAAGATTTGACCTTGGCGGTTTCGCATGATTTGGAAAAACCTTGGCAAGTGGTGTATCAGTTTGAACATGGCAAACAAAACGAGGCGTATTCATATCCAACGATTGTGCAAGCTAAAAATGGTATGTGGCATTTGCTTTATACAGCCAATCGTAAAAACATTAAACATGTACAATTTAATCGCGCTTGGTTACAGCAAGTGATAAACAAAAGGCAAATGCCATGACCTTGGGGTTAAGCATATTCTTTTATTGGTTGCGATTAGCTTGGTTAAGGCGGGTGCGCCCCGATGCAAGCCTCAAGGTTAAAGTGGCAACATTGTTTGTGATTACACCATTGATTATTTATCCCTTTCCTTATGGACCTCTATGGTGGCTGCGTGGATTAACAGGGGATTTGAGTATTACCACATTGTTACTGTTGCTGGCTGCAGTTTACCATCAGTTGTCGGGCAAGGTTTTGATAGCACCGCGAGAAAGAAAGTTTATTTTGTACTCTGTGGCAACGCTTGGGTTTGTATTTTATCCGCTAGCTTTGGGTGTTGGACAAGTTGACCCTTATGCTTGGGGATATGTCAATCCTTACATGCTTGGTGCATTGCTTGGTTTAAGTTTATTGATGTTTTTGCGCCAATACTATGCGATTGCCAGTATCTTGTTGGCTGCTGTGTTGGCATGGAGTATGGGGCTTTTGCAGTCAGTGAACCTTTGGGATTATTTACTTGACCCTTTTATCTTCTTTTATGCTTTAACCAAGGTGGTACGAAGAACATGTTAGATTGGAAAAGACGACCAACATTATACTTTATTCGTTTGATGAGTGTGTTTTTTGTTTTGTTTTTCATGCTCAGGTTGGCTTTTTTATGGTTGTACCCTGAAACATTTGCCGAGTTAACACTGGGTGACATTGTGTATGCTATGCTTAAAGGTGCATGGTTTATGGATAGTTCGATTACGATGGTGTTTTTGGGTATCCCCTTTCTGTTGACATACTTACCCTTAAAGTGGTTTACATCACAGTTGTACTTAAAGCTTGTTGGTTGGTACGCTTTTGTTGTTTTATTTGCTTTTGCTCTTATTGCTATTGGTGATTTGCAGTACTTTGGTATGGTGCATCGGCATACAGGGCATGAACTGGCGGCGGCTATGCAAACATCCACGCAAGCTATGGTTGATATGTTGGTATCGGCTTATGGCTGGCAGATGTTGATATTGGCTATACTAATGTTGGGATCAGCTTTTGTGTGGAAGCGATACATGATGCCGCATCCTGAAACCTCATATTTAAAGCTGGGTTGGAAGCGAATACCTTTCTTTGTTGTTATGTTTCTATTGATTTTGTTGACCATGCGAGGAGGCATTGAAAGCAAGCCTATTCAATCTGTGTTCGCTTACAATGAAGGCAGTATGGCGCAAGGTCACTTGACCCTCAATGGTGTGTTTGCAACTTTGCATAGTTTGAAGCAGTCACACATGCGTGTGCCTCATTTTATGCCTGAAGAAGAGGCGGAGCGTATTGTGCGCCAAATCTATGCTTCACCTTTTGAGACCTATCCCGACCCCGATTATCCTCTGATGCGTGAACGAAGCCCCATGCGCACGCAAGACAAACCATATAATATCGTGATTTTTCTTTTGGAAAGTTGGGATCCTGATTTTATTGATATAACGCGTGAACTTGCTGGTAAAAAGCCTTATGGGGTGACACCAAATTTTAATGCATTGGCGAAAAAAGGACGATTATACACCAACTTTTATGCCAATGGACAACGTTCTATTGATGGGATTGCTGCATTGATTGCAGGTATTCCGCGCGTGCCAGGTGCTGGTGGTTTGGGTGAGGGCATTGAAATCAATGGTATAGGTTGGATGGGTGATATTGCTAAGAAACAGGGGTATCAAACGTCCTTTTTGAGCGGCTCTTTCAGGCATTCTTTTTATATGGATAAAATTGCACCCTTGGCAGGTTTTGATACGTATTATGGCTCCGAAGATTTAACACCTTTGCATCCGAATCCACCCAAATCACATTGGGGCGGTTGGGATTATGATTTATTTATGGCTGGGGAAAAGCTTTATGAATCAAGTAAGCAGCCGTTTTTAAGCGTAATGTTTTCAGTGAGCACGCACACCCCTTGGGCATTGCCAGAGCCAAGGTTTAAGAAATTTAAGGGTAATAGCGACAAAGAACGCTTTTTGAACACCATGTATTACACCGATTGGGCATTGGGTAAGTTTTTTGAGGCTGCTGAAAAGTCGGATTATATGGATAATACCATTTTTCTTTTCTTGGCCGATCATGCCAGCGGCAATATGCCGCATCCGAATATGCGCGAGCAATACAAAATCCCGCTTCTGGTGGTTGGCCCCAATATCCCGCAAGGCTTGGATGATACGTTAAGCAGCCAGATTGATTTGATTCCAACATTGATGGACTGGGCGGGCTGGGGAAAAAGTACATACGCAAGCTTGGGCATGTCTATGGCGGAAGCAAGGGATAAACGCAGTGTAATTTTTGGGCGCGATGCCATGACAGGGCGCATTGAAGATAATGGTACATTGGTGGTACGCAGCCTGGATCGTATGGTGTATCAAGAGGGTGAGGGGCAAGAAGTATTAGATAATGAAAAGCGGCTTAAGGCGCAGGTGCAAGTGCTTTTGCATGCTTGGCAACATAATACATTGATGAAGGTAGAGCATTAGCCGTGCTTAAGGTGTTGGAGTTATGCTTATCACCAAACAAAGGTGGGTTGGAGCTTTATTTTGCGGATATTTGTAATGCATTGATGCCTTATATGCAGGTATTCAGTGTAATTTCACCAAACTCTAAGCTTAAACCATTGATACACTGTGATACCATAGAACTTGATAAGAAAGTTCACTATTTTCCTTGGTTGGCTGCAAAAAAACTTGCAAGTATTATTGACAAGCAGGGGATTGATGTGATTCATCTGCACTGGAATAAAGATTTAACACTGGCGGTGTTAGCCAAGCTTTTTTCAAAACGAAAACCAAAACTGGTGGTTACACGGCACATGAAGTTTCCTGCCATGAAAGATGGTGTGTTACACAGGTTTTTATACCAACACATTGATCATATCATGGCGATTACACAAACCATGGCGTTTGATTTGAAGCGTTTTATTCCTGAAGATGTACGACCTAATATTTCAGTGAACTATTTAGGGATTGATAGTGTTTCACCATTTAGCGATAAAGAAGTATCGCAAACAAGAGCTTTGTATGATGCAGAAAACAAACATTTTTTGATTGCTTTGGTGGGGCGTATTGATGCGGATAAAGGGCATGATTTACTCTTAGAAGCGTTAGCCATGGCAAAAGCTAAGGGTTTGCCTTTTAAAGTGTTGGTGGTGGGGCATGCGATGCAGGAAAGTTATTTGCAGGGCTTGAAAGCGCGGGTCAAAGCACAAGGTTTGCAAGATGATATGCTGTTTCTTGGTTTTGTGGATGAACCAAGGTGTTTGATGCAGGCATGTGATGTGTTGGTCTTGGCGACTATTGAGGAGACCTTTGGCTTGGTGTTGATTGAAGCTATGAGCGTAGGCACGCCCGTGGTTGGCAGCAATCGTGGCGGTGTACCTGAAATTATTGATGATAAACAAACAGGTTTATTGTTTGAGTCTTGTGATAGCCAAAGTTTGTTTCATGTCTTAGAAACACTTTATTTAAACCCTGAACAAGCCAAAGCGTATGCAAGTCAGGCTTCCATCAAAGTGCAGGAAAAGTTTGCTGCGCATACGCATATTCAAACTTTGGTGAACACGCTTGAGGAGGTCGCATATGGTTGATATTTCAGTGGTGATGATTACCAAAAATGCAGAACGTAAGCTTGAGCAGTGCCTTGTCTCTTTACGTGCATTTGATGAAGTGGTGATTTATGATAATGGTTCTACGGACAACACGTTGGATATTGCAAAAGCTTTTGGCAATGTAAAAGTGTTTGAAGGTGAGTTTTTTGGTTTTGGTAAAACAAAAGCACATGCAGCAACGTTGGCCACCCATGATTGGATTTTTTCTTTAGATGCGGATGAAGTGGTATCGGCTGAGCTTGCAGAAGAATTATCAAATAAACTTTTGGATGAAAAGGTTTGCTATCAGGTGCGTAGGGACAACTATTATCGGGGCAAACATATCAAGTGTTGTGGCTGGTATCCTGAATATATTGTGCGCTTATATCATAGAAGGCAAACCAACTTCTCTGATGCACCTGTGCATGAGACTGTGCAAACCAAGGGTTTGAAAGTGGAAAAGTTGCATGCACCCATCGAACATTATTCTTTTGATAGTGTGGCAGATTTTTTGGTAAAAATTCAGAGTTATTCAGAGATTTATGCCAAGGATATGCAAGGAAAAAAGCATGTTTCCATTGTTGCAGGTTTAGGGCGAGGTATTTTTGCTTTTATCAAAAGTTACTTCTTTCGCAAAGGTATATTTTGTGGCTTTGAGGGTTTTACCATTGCCTTTTTTCACGGTTTAGGCACAACCGTGAAATACCTCAAGCTTTATGAGAAGAATCACCCTAGATAATTTTTTGATGGCTTGTCGAGGTGTAAGGTAATCCACCCGTAAGTGTCTACTTATAGGTAAAGACACTTATTGTAATTAAGCGGCAAGAAAGGATTCTCTTGTGTTTTACGTATATTTTGAGGTGTATTGGATATGAAAGCATACGATACGTCAAATGAAGCTAGTAAAGCTGCTGTAAAATGTTGTCTGCATAATTGTAGTCAATGGCAATGGGTTTGAATTGCCCATCTTCTAAGATAAGGCTAGGAAAGCTATACACACCCATGTTTTGGGCTTGCTGTATATCATGTTCAAGTTGTTGTTGGGTGTGTTTTGCATGTAGGTCTTGCTGAAACTTTTTTGTATCTAAGCCTATGGATTTAGCACAGTGGATGAGTGTTTCATCATTGGATGGGTTTTTCGTCTGCAAATAATATGCCTGCTGAATGGCGAATATCATGGCATCTTCTTTGCCTGCATCTGCAAGCACAGCGCGACATGCAGGGTAGGTGGAGCGTTTGGGTGTGTTGCTTGTCCAAAAATCAAAGTTGAACTTGTGTTGGGTACTTGACCCATTGGGTAAGCCCAGGTGCTGGCATTAGCCGCAGAGCTTCTCAAACATACCGAAGCAGGTAAACAACCTGTACGATTGGTGGGATTAACCATCAGCAGCTTTGAACAGAAAGAAAGACATCAAGATAATGATTTGCAGTTAGGTTTGGGATTCAATAGTCAAGACCCTTGGGCTACGCTATCAGGGTGATAGTGGCTTGTTTATTTTGACTACTGATTGACAAAAGTAATCATGATATGGCAAAGTTTGTATGTTCTTTGACAAAGTTCGATCATAAAGGAGAAAATCAATGCCAACCATGAATATTTCTCTCACCCCTGAACTGATGAAACTGGTGCAAGATAAAGTTGCCACAGGCATGTATAATAATGCCAGCGAATTTATCCGCGAAGCGATTCGCAATGTGGATACCAATGAAAAAATTCTTTATGAACTCAAGCTCGCTAAGCTCAAAGAAACCCTACAGCCTGCTATTCGTGATGCAGAGCAGGGCGTGTATGCGGACTATTCACTGGATGCTATGTTGCAAGATATGGATAATAAGCAATCGTCGTGAGCCCTTTGATGAGCCAATTCAAGCTCACACCTGATGCCAAAGCCAGTTTGATGCAAATTGCTCAATACACCGAGCGAACATGGGGCAAAAAGCAACGCAATACTTACCTAAAAATGCTAGATGATGCTTTTCATACATTGGCGAAAACGCCATCCTTAGGCAAAATCAGACCTGAAATTTATCATGCTATACGCAGCCTTCATGTGGGCAAACATGTGGTGTTTTATATACCAAAAGAGAATCATATTGTGATTGTTCATGTCCTGCATGAACGGATGGAACCTGCTTTACATATTCATGCTTAGTTTATATTAAACAAGCGAGTAAATGTTCAATCAATTTGTTGTACAAACCAATTAAAAACACCTGTAGATGTAACCGTTCCTTCACTGTCTTTTATTTCAACACTAACAGAGATAGAAGCTCGACCTTTTTTCAAAAGCTGCTCTTTGAACTTTTGAATGGAATCATTTGAAATAGATGGAAAGGCTAAAATAGATTTTAGGGCGGGCTTTCTAAATTTAATTTGTGAGTCCCTCAACACAGGAATAACTTTACCTGTAAGGTCAGGGAATTCGGTTTGTAGTAGTTCACCGCTAGCAGTTTCAGCGAGCGTAAACTGTGCGCTTGCATGTATGGATTGAAGATGATTATGTACGCTTTTATTAAACTGAAGGTGAAGACAACCATCACTGCGCTTTTCTATTCCCACTTTTTTAACAAACGGTATTTCAACTACATTCATAGGCTCTTCCTTTCAAATATAACTAGTTAATATGGTACGCATATTTTGAGATGTATTGGATATGAAAGTATGCGATACGTCAAATGAAGCTAGCTAAGCTGCTGTAACATGTTGCCTGTGTGGTTATAGTCAATCGCAATGGGTTTGAATTGACCATTATCTTCTAAGATAAGGCTAGGAAAGCTATGCACACCCATGTTTTGGGCTTGCTGTATATCATGTTCAAGCTGTTGTTGTGTGTGTTTTGCATGTAGGTCTTGCTGAAACTGCTTTGTATCTAAGCCTATGGGTTTAGCACAGTGGATGAGTGTGTCATCATTGGATGGGTTTTTCGCCTGAAAATAATATGCCTGCTGAATGGCGAATATCATGGCATCTTCTTTGCCTGCATCTTGAGCTTTGGCTGCAAGCACAGCGCGACATGCAGGGTAGGTGGAGCGGCGGGGTGTGTTGTTTGTCCAAAAATCAAAGTTGAACTTGGTGGTTGGTACTTTCTTTTCAATGGTATGCCAATGTTTTTGAATCATGGCTTGTGTGGTCTCATCCATAGGCTCATCACTATCAGGAGCAAGTCCGCCTACGAGATATTGCACTTTGATATGCGATGGAAGCGCTGCTAAAAGCTTGGTGAGCGTGGGGCGAAATGCCCAACACCACGAACACATGGGGTCGTGCACATAATAAAGTGTGCTCACAGTGCGCTCAACCTATTCTCATAGGGTCATCTTCACATCAGGATGCGCATTGATTTCACGATACAAATCATCAAGTTGCGCTTTGCTATCTGCGGTGAATGCGATGGTTAAAGCAAGATATTTTCCAGTTTTGCTGGGTTTGGATGAGACAGCACCTTCACCAAGGCTTGGGATATGCTTGCGCACAATCATTACAATGTCGTTTTCAAAGGTATCGTTGTTGGTGCCTATGACTTTTAGAGGGAAGTGGCAGGGGAACTCCATACCTAATTCTTCATTGGTAATGATTTCTTCACTCATGTTGATACCTTTAGATTTTTCGTTTGGCTAAACTGCGTTTAATATCGTTGATTGCTTTGGTGGGGTTCAACTCTTTGGGGCATGCTTCCATGCAGTTCATGATTTGATGGCAGCGGTATAGTTTAAAAGAGTCTTCCAAAGCATCCAAGCGCTCACCTGCGGCATCATCACGCGAATCTTTAAGCCAGCGATTGGCTTGCAAGAGTGCAGCAGGGCCTAAGAATCTATCACCATTCCACCACCAAGATGGGCAAGAAGTGGTGCAGCAGCCACAAAGTATGCATTCGTAGCTACCATCAAGCTCCGTACGTTCTGCAGGTGTTTGCAGGCGTTCATGCTCTGGTCTTGGGGTGTTGGACTGAAGCCACGGTTTAACTTGTTTGTATTGGTCGAAGAAGTGCGTGGTATCAACTACCAAATCACGCACCACTTGCATACTTGGTAATGGGCGAACCACAATGGGTTGTTTTAAACCTTCAATCGGGGTGATGCATCCCAGACCATTTACACCATTGATATTCATACCATCCGAGCCACACACACCTTCACCACATGAGCGGCGGTAAGTGAGCGAACCATCGAGATTCCATTTGATATAATTTAAGGCATCCAAAAGCTTCATGCCTTGTTTTTCAATCGGCACTTCAAAGCTTTGCATATAAGGCCTATCATCTTGTTCGGGATTGTAGCGGTATATATTGAGGGTAATGGTATTCATGGTTAATACACCCGCTTTTTGGGTGGAAAACTTTCCACAGTCATAGGAATCGTTCTCACAGGTTTATAGCTGACTTCTACAGTATCACCTTTCACGGTCGCCAGTGAGTGCTTCATCCATGTTTTGTCATCGCGCTCTGGATAATCATCGCGAGCATGTGCACCACGTGATTCTTTGCGGGCAGCAGCACTGGCAGCCGTGGCACGGGCAAGGCTCATCAGGTTTTCCAGCTCTAGGGCTTCAATCAATTCGGTATTAAACACACGATTTTTATCTTGAATATGTGTATCAACCATGCGTTTGGCTAAGGCTTCAATGGCTGCAACACCTTCTTGCATCACTTCTTCGGTACGATACACACTAAAATGGGTCTGCATCATGTTTTGCATTTCTGCACGAAGTTCTGCGATATTACTTTCAGCTTTATCGCTATTCAGCCATCGTTCAACCCGTTCTACACCTGTTTGCCAAGCATCAGGGCTAATGGTTTTATGATAACGGTGTTCTTTAAGCCATTTCATGACTCTTAAACCACATGCTCTGCCAAACACCACAATTTCTAGCAATGAATTGCCACCCAAGCGATTTGCACCATGCACAGATGTGCAAGCGGCTTCACCAATAGCAAATAAACCTGCAACTTTATGTTCTTCATCACCATGTTGGGTGACCACTTCGGTATGTCGGTTGGTGGGTATGCCACCCATGGTGTAGTGGGCTGTTGGTTGTACAGGAATGGGTTCTTTGGTGCAATCTACACCTGCAAATCTAAGTGCTAACTCATGAATATTGGGTAGTTTTTTGAGGATAGTGTCTTCGCCTAAGTGGTCTAATTTGAGCAAGACAAAGTCTTTGTTGGGGCCACAGCCTCGACCTTCTCGAATTTCCAAGGCAATGGCGCGACTCACAACATCACGACTTGCCAAATCCTTAGCAGTAGGTGCATAACGCTCCATAAAGCGTTCACCTTCGCTGTTCAACAAATAGCCGCCTTCACCACGTACCGCTTCAGAAATTAATGGACCAACATGGGCAATGCCTGTGGGGTGGAATTGGAAAAACTCCATATCTTCAATGGGTAGCCCTGCATCAAGGCATAATGCGCCGCCATCACCTGTGCAGATATGGGCATTGGTGGTGGTTTTAAAGATGCGACCAGCACCACCCGTTGCCAAAATCACAGCCTTAGCTTGAAACAAGTGGTATTCACCTTTGCTGATGTCCCAAGCCATCACACCATGACATGCACCATCTTCCATAATCAGGTTGAGCGCGAAAAACTCTTCGTAAAAATGCGTGCCTACACGGATGTTTTGTTGATACATGGTGTGTAAAATCGCATGACCTGTACGGTCTGCGGCAGCGCATGTGCGCTTGGCTTGTCCACCTTCACCAAATTCACGGGATTGTCCACCAAAGGCACGTTGATAAATCTTGCCATCATCATTGCGCGAGAAGGGTACACCTTGATGTTCTAATTCTTTGACCAATTGTGGTGCAGCGCGGCACATATATTCAATCGCATCTTGGTCGCCCAAATAATCAGAGCCTTTGACCGTGTCATACATATGCCAATGCCAATGGTCGGATACGATATTACCCAAGGCAGCGTTCATACCGCCTTGTGCTGCCACGGTATGCGAGCGAGTGGGCAAGACTTTAGATACCACTGCTACCCGATAACCCGCTTCTGCCAGTTGCAGCGCACAACGCATACCTGCGCCACCCGCGCCGATAATCACCACATCGTGAT
>JALWRX010000066.1 GCA_027080505.1 Ghiorsea sp. | reverse complement strand
TATACTGCTAAATAGCAACCCTAGGGCTACATATCATCCATACCCATATCCATCGTTCCATCACTTCTAGTATGGCTTTTCATGAATAGTTTTTGTGCTACCACAATCATCAATACCCCCAATATAGATACCGCAATAACTAAGGGGTCACTTTGCAGCTTAATAACAATAAAAGTACCCAAGATAATCACATCAAGTACTATCGCAATCATTGGAATAACAGGGTTAAATGACAAAACACCTCGCAAATATCGCAATAACCCCCAATGCACTGCAATATCCATGAGTAAATAAAATATTGCGCCTATCGCTGCAATTCTTGTTAAATCAAATAAAATCGTGATGGTCATTGCCAATACAACTGTGAATACCAAAGCAGGGTTCACACCTTTTTTCTGCACCATGCCCGGCACCTGTTTCATCATACCCAACATGCCCAACAATCTAGAAGCTGCAAACACACTGGCAATCACACCTGACACAGTCGCCACAATCGCAATAAATACTGTCACCCACAATCCCATATCACCAAACACAGGGCGAGCAGCTTCAGCAATGGCATAGTCTTTGGCTTTGACTATAGCTTCAACACTCAAGTTTGAAGCTACCGACATTGCTAGTGTCACGTAAATAATCATACAGAGTGTAATCGAAATAATAATCGAGCGCCCCACATTCCTCGTAGGGTTTACGATATCACCACCTTGGTTTGTTATCGTTGTAAATCCCTTATATGCAAGAATAGCAAGGGCTAGAGCACCTAAAAAGTTACCTGCAACTGATACAGTTTCTACATCTACAACCGTACCTACTGTCAATGGCACTACGACACCAACAGATAAGCCTACAATGGCAAGCATAGCAATACCCAGAATCTTGATTGCTGCTGTCGCATTCGCAGTAGTTTCAATGATTTTATTGCCTGAAATATTAATAAGAAATGCAAAAGCAATCAGCCCAACGGCTAATATAGGTACAAGGATACTACTACTATCAATATCAAATAAGCGCAGGCTATATGTGCCAAATGTCCTTGATACCAAACTTTCTGCAATCACCATAGAGACATACATCAATAATGAAAATGTGCCTGTAATTACACCTGGTCCATAAGATTTGCGTAGGAACTTTGCAACACCACCCGATGAAGGATATGCATTCGAGAACTTCACATAAGAATAAGCACTGATTCCCGATACAACTCCCCCGACGATAAATGCCAGAGGAAACAACCTGCCAACCAGCTCAGCAATTTGCCCCATCAAGACAAATATACCTGCGCCAATCATCACGCCTGTGCCTAAGGAAACAGAGCCTAATAGCGATAGTTTTTCACTATTTTTTTGCTGCACAATTAATCAAAAGCCCATGAAAACAGTGACTTGTTTTTCAAACCAAGCTGCTCAAGCAATAACACGACCAACAAAGCAATCATCGAACCAATGAGTAACCCAACCGCAGGCCCAAACAACCACATGATACTGGCTTCTGCTGCTTCTGGTCCAAGCTCAACGGTGCGAAAGCCCATAATCACCCAAGCTGGGGGATAAAGCACTGCCCCCAAACCAAAAGTAAGCCCAAATACTTTTTTCCATACATCTTTAAGTGATGTAAACGCAACAATGAGTAAAAGCACGCACACCAACACACCCAGCCCCATAGCATGAATATGCCCACGCAATAAGCGCTGCATGGCATCTTTGGCTAATGAACCTGAATGTGAATGTTGTGCGCTACTACCGTGCCCACCACCCTCTTGATGCATGTCTGGTGCCGATTCGTGATGGTTTTCTGACATTCCTGACCCATGTGTATGCCCCATCTCTGTCTCACCCATTGCGCCCATTCCACCCATATCCATATCTGCCATCATTTTTTGTGCCTGCTTCTCTTGGATAGCTTCTTGCTGCTGTTCAAACGCGCCATGTAATGTTTCATGATTGGTTGCCATATATACTGCCCATAGTCCACCCATCATCAATGCTACAATCCCCAATATTAAGCCATGCCGTACCGTACTAATAACTTGCATACCCATAAATTTTCTCCTCTGGAATAAAAAAAAGGGGAGCCTCGCTCCCCTTTTCAACCTTATTTATATATTACAGTGCCATATCAATAGCAAAAACGAACGTATTAAAGTCAGACAGTGTTGCATTGGTTGCACCACCTGCTGCACCCATTCTTTCAACAACATTTTTACTTGTTGTGTAGGAAAGAATGGCTTGTACATTTTCAGCCACTTGATGAATACCATACAATGTTGTATGCGTTGTAGCTGCAGGTTTTAAAACCGTGTTGGTTAACATCTGCAAATCAACTTTGCTTGAATTGTATTTTGCACCAAGCATCCAGCCTTCTTGCATAATCCACTCTGTTGCCAGCGTGATTGCAGTGACATCCAACTTGGTATTGGTCAGCGGGTTGGTTTGATTACCCACTGTATATGCACCCCAAGCTTGCAAGGGTTCACCATAGTTCACAGCGAAATCAACACCTGAGCGTGTTACATCACTAAATGCCATAGGGTTTGCATTGGTAGCTCCTGGTGCGCCCATTGCCATAAGCATAGTTGCCTCGCCACCAAACACATCACTGGTATAATTGGTTGCCTTATAAGTATAAGCACCCACGATATGATTATCCATGATTTCTTGAGCTACACGGCCATATACTGTTGAAGTTTTATTGCCTGAGGTTGAGTCATTACCTGCAAGACCGTAACTTACATTGTAGTATGTACCTACACCTGAGTCACCATTGGTTGTACCATGTACACTTACACCATCAACCATCATCAGCATCGTGCCGCCTGCCATTTGCGCAGCATCTGCCCAGCCATAACCCATAGGACGTTTAGACATCATGGTCATACCGTAACCCACATTATTTTGTACGCGACCAAAACGCACTTTAACCAGGTCATTTACATAATAAATACCTTCCAACATGCCAATGCCACCAGCAAGGCTAGAATCCATCCACCATGAGAAATTATCATACGAACCTGCTGTAATTAAACCAAATTCACCATTACCGATTTTTGCATTATCTTTCGCTCCATCCAACATACCAGGTCTATGCCCAGGCATAACAACAGTATCAGCTGAATCCGTTAAAGGTGCAGCATTACTATATAAAACCTGTGTGCGCACAGTAAATGGGAATGCACCTGCAAACACTGCATTATCACTAGCATCAAAGTTCTTGCCTCTGTCATCTTGGCTATCAATGTCGCCACGCCCTGCTTCAAAGCGATAACCACGCTCACGGAAGGCTACGCCCATTTTAGATAGTTGTGGGAACATGGTATGGCACGAGTTACAGGCCATGCCATATTTTCGCGCAAACACAGGTAGCGCCTCTGCTTCGCTTGGCACAAGGGCGGCACTGCCCACCGCCAACATGGCAAAACCACTTAATGTATATAGTATTTTTTTCATAGGGATACCCCTCCTTAAAGATGTTTGCTGATCACATGCCAGCGGTCATACCCAAAGAGAGAAACATTGGTGCCAAAGCTACAATGAACCTGAATACCTTATAAAAAAATTAAAAAGAATAGTAATATCAATAGCTTATATGAAATAAAAGAAGAAGGCGTTATTTATCTTTTTTCTCAATATTGGGAAACATCAAGGAAGAGCATCCCAAATGTGAGAATTTATGCGTCGAGTTTGCGATACAAAGTTGAAAGACCTATGCCCAACTTCTCTGCTGCAGCTGCTTTATCGCCACCACAGCTTTGAATCATGCGTGTAATATACTGTTTTTCATATACATGGCAGGCTTCAACTAAGGGCAAATCAGGGCTTTCTTGGTGTTTTCCCATATCTGAGAAAAGTAATATATCATCCGTACCCAATAATAATGCACGCTCCAATACATTCCTCAACTCTCGTACATTGCCATACCAAGGCTGAGTTTCTAGCCACAGCGTTTGCTCAGGTAACATCTCTGGAACCTGCCTACTCCATTCTCGGCAAATTTGATCCAATAAGCGGTAAGCAAGTGGTATAATATCACTTCCCCTATCACGTAATGCAGGAATATTTATCTTCATCACATTAAGTCGAAAATATAAGTCTTCACGGAAGCGACCTTCTGAAACAGCTTGCTCAAAATCAACATTACTTGCCGCAATCACTCTAGCCTGAAAGGGTAACTCTTCATCACCACCAACTGGACGAAAACACTTTTCATCAAACACATGTAACAACTTTGATTGCATAGCCATAGGCAACTCAATCAACTCATCCATAAAAAGTGTACCCTTGGCTGCTGTGGTTAACAAACCTTTTCTATCACTATCTGCGCCAGAAAAAGCACCTTTTTTATGTCCAAACAATTCCGACTCTAAAAGTTCTGCTGGAATAGCTGCACAGTTAATGCGTACAAAAGGTTGTTCACTACGGTTAGACAAACTGTGTAATAATCTTGCAACAACACCTTTACCAACCCCTGTTTCACCTTGGAGCAACACAGGCACTGCACTCACGCTGGATTTTTGAATCAAATGTTGTACTGCCTGCATACTCTCTGAAGAACCAAGCACTGCCAATTCACCCTGATTTTGTACTACTTGTTCACTTTCACTCACTTTTTCTCGTAAAAGCAGCTTTTCTTGTAACCGTTGTAACCTTGCAAGCAATTCATCAAAACGAATCGGCTTGGCAACATAATCATACGCACCTGCTGCAAAAGCTCGGGAAGCCAAGTCCCTATTACCAAATGCTGTCATCAAGATAAGGGCAATGCCCGAGCCCTCAATGGCGCGCAACACATCAAATCCTTCACCATCAGGTAAGAAGTTATCACATAATACAGCATCAATTATTCCTGAATCTATACAAGCCAATGCTTCTGTAACGGTTGAAGCCTCGGTGGTATCAAAACCTTCTTCCCGTAAAAGCTCCACTATGCCTTGGCGGATATACTGCTCATCTTCAACGACCAATAACTTCATGACACATCCTTACCTTGTT
>JALWRX010000065.1 GCA_027080505.1 Ghiorsea sp. | reverse complement strand
CACCTTGTGGGTATTTGGTGGGTAATACTTCAATACGCACACTTGTATCAAGCCCCATGTCAACCAAGGTTTGCTGCATCACATCTACCGCATCCATTTTGTTGTCTTCAATGGCAATAATTCCCTGCTTTGAATTTACCATGTACATCAAAATATCCAAACCTGTGACAATCTCATGCGCTTTTTCCAACATCAGTTGATGATCATTGGTTAGCCAAGGTTCACACTCAATCCCATTCAGTACAACCGTATCAATCTTATTTTGTTGATCCAGTACCAACTTAATAAATGTTGGGAAAGCAGCGCCACCCAAACCAGCTAGACCTGCGCTCCTAATACGCTCACGCAGTTCAACTGGGTCAACACTGCGATAATTGGGCAGTGGATACAAAGACTCATCAACTTCATCTTTGCCATCAGGTTCAATAAAAATGCACGGCAAACCCAAACCTGATGGATGTGCAATCACATGCTCTTCAATGTTTGTTACCGTGCCCGAAGTTGATGCATGTACAGGCACAGATAAATAACCTTGTGACTTAGCAATTTGCTGCCCGCGCAACACATAATCCCCTACCTTAACCAAGGGTTCACAAGCATCACCAATATGTTGTTTCATGGGTAAAATAATCTGCTTAGGCATCGGGCAAGTCATGCTTGGCAACCCTGCTGTCTTTTTCAACTCTTGTGGGTGAACGCCACCTGTAAAGCTATGTTGTGGTTTAAGGTGTAATTGTTCACCTAGCCCTTTAAGCATATCAAGCAACTTAGACATGTTCTTCCTCATGGTTGGCCTCTTGGTGAACTGCTCTGCGTTGCTCTGCCACTTGCGCACGCAATGTACCTGGTACAGGCCAAGACCAATGTTCTAAAGGCTCTGGCACTTCGACCATATCAATACAATCCACAGGGCATGGTTCTAAGCATAATGTACAACCCGTACACTGATCTGTGATAACCGTATGGTATTGTTTTGGCGCACCGATAATGCAGTCTACAGGGCAAGCTTTGATACAAAGCGTACAACCAATACACTCATCTTCTCGAATATACGCCACCATAGGCGCAGTTTCTTCTTCTTCGATTTCTTTGGGTTCAACACCCATAATATCAGCGATTTCTTGCATGGTACGCTCACCACCTGGCACACACTGATTTACCTCGGCTTCTTCTGAAGCAACTGCATTGGCATAAGGGCGACAACCAGGGTAACCACACTGACCACACTGTGTCTGTGGCAACAAAGCATCAATATTATCTGCCAAAGGGTCGCCATCCACATGAAAATAACGCGATGCTAAGGCCAGTATCAGGCCGATAAGCAAGGCAAGCCCTGCAAAAATAAGAATCGCATAAAAAGCATGCATAATTTAAACTTTAACCAAACCTGAAAAACCCATAAATGCCAAAGCCATCATGCCTGCAGTAATCAAAGCAATGGGCGAGCCTTTAAACACTTCGGGGATAGGTGCAGCTTCAATACGCTCACGTAAACCTGAAAAAAGAACCAAAACCAGAGCAAAACCAAGTGCTGCGCCAAACCCATACAACACAGAAGCAAAGAATGAATAATCTTGTTGCACATTTAGAATAGCAACGCCCAACACTGCACAGTTGGTAGTAATCAAAGGTAAAAAGATACCCAAACCTTGATGCAATACTGGGCTTGTTTTATGCATTACCATTTCCACAAACTGAACCAAAGCTGCAATAACAAGAATAAAAAACACAGTTTGCAAATATAAAATATCCAACGGAATTAAAATCCACTGCTGAATCAACCACGACATGGTAGATGCCAAAGTCATGACAAACATCACGGCAAAAGACATACCAATTGCTGTTTCAAGTTTTCCTGAAACACCCAAAAATGGGCAAATACCCAAAAATTTCGTCAGTACATAGTTGTTTACCAATACTGCGGACAATAATATTACAGCAAATTCAGTCATAGGCTGCACTATACCCGAAGATTGAATTGTTCCAAGCTTCAAAATACATCGCTAAACAAATGCGATGAACTCTGTACAAACGCTTATGCACCCCGCATTTCCTAAAGCCTATTGTTCATCTTACTTGGATTTAAAAACTATAGCCTAACAATACCGATGTTTTGGTATCTGTAGGCACTTTGCCCACTGGTGGTTTTGTAATGGTTCGTTCTTCATGGCTGAAATCAACAGTAAGACCGTGAAAAAGCTGATGAACCCAAGTGATTTCACGCAACAAGAAATCATCATCATTACCAAACTCACCTGAAATTTTCACATTCACTTTATTATCACCATCAAAGACATATTCGCCCATCAAGGCTGCATGTGCACCATTATCATGATCAATCTTAAAGCTATTTACTTTATCTGTAATACGTTGCCCATAACCAAGCTCTATATCCACCGAAAAATCAGGTATATCTGTAAAAGCATGGTAACCCAATGCTAAAACATACGAATTCTCACTATAGATACCACTAAACTCATCTTGTCGATAACCCAACTGAATCACAGTGTATATATGGTAAATCATATCATAACTACCACGCAAATAAGCCTCATAATAGTCAGAGGTTAACACCCCATTTTCTTTTGTTTGTGAGGCTTTAAAAGTAAATGTAGAAGCCCAATCTTGATACAAATAAGATAAGTCCAAGCTACCATCAAAATTATCCGTATTGGTATTACCCGAGCTAAGGTTACTACCAAAATTAACACTTCCCGAAAACTCTGGCTCTGCTGTTTCATTAGCATAACCAACTTGTGCAACCAACAACATCAACCCACAACAAGCACCAATCACATTATGCTTCAACATGTTTACTCCTTTAAACACCCGTTTTTCCTAAAAAAGAAACCTATGCGCCATCTGCTGGGATGCAAACATTTCCTATTGGTCTAAGCTTTGCCCATGAAATTTAAACTCGCAGGTAATTTTACACCCCAAGGCGATCAACCCGCCGCGATTGATACGCTTGTACGCGGACTTGAAAGTGATGAACCTCACCAAGTCTTGCTTGGGGTCACAGGTTCAGGTAAAACCTATACCATGGCATGTGTGATTGAACGCTCACAAAAACCAACACTTATTCTTGCCCCCAACAAGACACTGGCTGCTCAACTCTATGGCGAGTTCAAACAGTTTTTTCCCGAAAATGCCGTAGAGTACTTTGTATCTTACTACGATTATTATCAACCTGAAGCTTATGTGCCTGCATCGGACACCTTTATCGAAAAAGATTCCTCCATCAATGAACATATCGACCGCATGCGTCATGCTGCTACCCGCGCACTTTTAGAACGCGAGGATGTCATTATTATTGCATCTGTTTCCTGTATTTATGGCTTAGGAAGCCCTGAAGCCTATGCCAATATGCTGCAATACTTTGAAGTAGGTCGAGAACAAGAGCAACGTGCTGCTGTGAACAAACTTGTGGAATTGCAATACACCCGAAATGATATGGATTTTCATAGGGGGACATTCCGTTTACGTGGTGATGTGCTTGAAATTTACCCAGCCGATGCCGAAGACTCTGCCATTCGTATAGAGTTCTTTGGTGATGAAGTGGATGCTATTTCCCGCTTTAATCCACTCACTGGACAACGTACAGAATCTTTACATAAATATACAGTGTTCCCAAAATCTCACTTTGTTACCCCTCGCTCTACCTTACTCAATGCTATGGAAAATATCAAAGTAGAGCTATCCGAACGTTTGGCAGAACTACATGAACAAAATAAATTGGTTGAAGCACAACGTTTAGAGCAACGCACTCTGTTTGACCTTGAAATGATTCAAGAAATTGGACACTGCACGGGCATGGAAAATTACTCACGGCATTTATCAGGGCGTAAAGCTGGAGAAGCACCACCAACTTTATTGGATTATTTGCCCAATAATGCAGTGGTTATGTTGG
Source organism: Ghiorsea sp. (assembly GCA_027080505.1). GTDB lineage: Bacteria > Pseudomonadota > Zetaproteobacteria > Mariprofundales > Mariprofundaceae > Ghiorsea. Next base: position 14,445 of record JALWRX010000065.1, on the reverse strand, counting down.
ATGAATCTCATGTCACCGTACCACAAATTGGTGGTATGTTTAAAGGCGATAGAGCACGCAAACAAACCTTGGTCGATTTTGGTTTTAGGCTACCCTCAGCACTGGATAATAGACCCTTACAATTCCATGAGTTTGAAGCTATTGCACCACAAATGATTCATGTTTCAGCCACACCAGGCAATTATGAATTAGAAAAAACAGGTGGGGTATTTGTTGAACAAATTATCCGCCCTACAGGGCTTATTGACCCTGAAATTGAAGTTCGCCCAGCAAGTACACAAGTTGAAGATTTTATTGGTGCAGCCAATGAAGTGATAGCCAAAGGTAATCGTGTTTTAGCCACCTGTTTAACCAAACGTATGGCGGAAGATTTAACTGAGTATTTAACGGATGTAGGCTTAAAAGTGCGTTATTTGCACTCTGATATCAACACCGTTGAACGCATGGAAATCTTGCGCGATTTACGCTTGGGAGAGTTTGATATTCTAGTGGGCATCAACTTACTTCGAGAAGGTTTGGATTTACCCGAAGTGAGTTTGGTTTGTATTTTTGATGCCGACAAAGAAGGTTTTTTACGTTCCGTGCGCTCTTTGATTCAAACCATTGGCCGCGCAGCAAGAAATGCAGAGGGCAAAGTTATTCTTTATGCCGATAAAATCACAGATTCTATGCAAAAGGCCATGGATGAAACCAGCCGTCGTCGAAAAAAACAATTGGCTTACAATACAGAACACGGCATCACACCATTGACCATTAAAAAAGAAATCCAAGATATTCTTGGTTCGGTTTACAATTTGGATTATGCTCATATCCCAGAGATAGCAGAGCCTACCCCACTAACCCCTTACGAGAAAAATATGCGCATTAATGAACTTGAACGTTTAATGACTGAAGCTGCTGCTGATTTAAGATTTGAGGATGCGGCGAAATATCGTGATGAGCTGGCAAGCCTTCAAGCTAAAGATGATGCTTAAGCTTATACTCTTCTAAAGATGGGATGGTATTAATCGTTAAGTCTCTTGCTTCTTTATCATCCAGAACCGCTCTAAGTATAGCTCTGTTTTCCTTCAATTTTTGATAAACCTGCCCATAAAGCGCATAACCAAAATCAGAATAACGCCCACTCCAAGCCTCAATACAATCATTACGCAACGCCAATACACGCACAGGCTCTAATGCCTGTACCGTTGCACCATGGGGATAGCCTGTAATTACCGAAATTTCACCCAACTCATCGCCAGAGCCTCGCTCAGTTACGACAATTTTACCATCAAGTTCACTGGGATGTTGAAGACTTATTTCAACCCTACCAGCTAAAATTAAAAACATAAAAGAAGCTTCATCACCTTCATGAATAATGACTTCACCTTCTTTTACACTGACATATTTTGCATTATATAATGCAACTTCGCGAACGGCCATGGGCAAGGTAGAAAAAACAGGATTGACCGCTAAAGCACTGGCTGCAGCGCGTCGTTCTGCAAGCTGCGTAGTCGCCCTGAGAAAACGTTCATTACTATCAAACAACATATGTACAGTTTCTGCTGGAACAGCGTACAATTCACAATCATCAATAGCTCTAACTTCAGCACCTGCTGTACCTTGATACAACACCGATGCTTCACCAAACATATCACCTGGTGTAATTGAACCAACTTCGTACACATTATCATCATGACGTTTGTTTACCAGTAGCTGACCTGATTTCACAAGATATAAAGACTCACCCTTCTGCCCTTCTTCAATCACAGCTTCGTCTGCTTTAAAGCTTATCAGCTCAGCAGAACTAAACAAAAGCTGCAGTTCATCAGGATATAAAACACGCAAATCAGGAAACGCATTCCCTTGAAAATCCTCATGATTTGCTATTTTTGAATCCATCATTGTGTGATTATCGTTGAATATTTGAAAAGCTGCAAGTTTTTTACTTATCTCTATTCTTTTGCATAAGATGAAATTGAGACTTTATGCCCGAACTCATGTGAATCAGCATATTTGAATCCACCCATATAGCCTCAACATCAGGCATACTTTCTACAAGCCCCATCCCTTTCTCAAAGCCCAAAATAAACAAGGCTGTACTTAATGCATCCGCCTGCATTGCCGTGGGTGCTTGAACTGTCACACTCACCGATTGCACGGCAGGAAAACCCGTTTTAGGATTGATAATATGATGGTATCGCTTACCTTGGCTTATAAAAAAGCGCTCATAATCACCTGAAGTTACAATGCTAGTATCTGCTGATATATCCAACCAACCCAATGCTGTATCTTGCCTAGGATGACGAATGGCAATTCGCCAAGCATGACCGCTATGGTCACCTAAAATACGCATATCACCGCCAGCATTAATAATGGCATGCTCAACACCTAGATATTGCAATTTAGCGATACCTTTATCAATTGCCAAACCTTTCGCAATCGCACCAAAATCAAGTTGAATCCCTGTCTTATCTTTTACCCATGTTCGAGGTGCAATGCGCCGTATATGGTCCACACCAGAACGTGCCAAACCTTTTTTCACTTCTGCTTTCGATAATACTTGTGTTGGTGCTACATCACCAGAAAATCCCCAACGCCTATTCAAATCACCTAAGGTAGGGTCAAAAGCTCCTTGTGTTTGTTGCCAATATGTTATGGATTGCTGCAATAATGTATCAACATCTGCATCCAACTGTACTGCCTCACCAGCAGCAGCTTGATTAAATGTTTTTACCGTGTTTAACACATCACCATGGGTGGTAAAACGATTTTCCACACCTTGCATGGCTGCAACTGCTTGCGTGATGGCTTTCAAGGCAACATCTTCGGGTACGCCAGCCACGGTAAAGGTTACCACCGTACCTAACAATAAACGGGTTTCTTTAACATCTTCCACCTGAGATTGGCAGGAAACAAGCAAAGACAAGGCAGCTACTGCCCATAGGTATTTTAACATCTGTAACAAACCAAAAAGATGCTGATTATGAATTTGTACCAAAATCTCCCAAATTGCGTAAACGTTGTTCACGCTGCTCAAGCAAAGTATGCACAGGAACTTTCAAGAGCTCACTTAAGCTTTTATATAGTGTATCAGCCATCATTTCTGCTGCCTGCTCCACATTACGGTGTGCACCTTCTTTAGGTTCATCAATAATTGCATCAATTAAACCTAAGTTTTTCATATCTACCGCTGTTGGTTTCAATGCCTCTGCGGCTTCTGGGGCAAACTTGCGGTCTCGCCACAAAATAGCGGCACAACCTTCGGGTGAAATCACAGCATAGGTTGAAAACTTCTGCATATACAGTCGATCACCCACACCAATTGCCAATGCACCACCTGAACCACCTTCTCCAATCACTGTAGCAATCACGGGTACTTTAAGCTTAGCCAGTTCTTGTAAGTTACGCGCAATGGCTTCACTTTGCCCACGCTCTTCTGCATCAATACCTGGCCATGCGCCTGCTGTATCAATAAAGGTGAGTACAGGCATATCAAAACGCTCTGCAAGTTTAAACAAACGCAATGCTTTGCGGTAGCCTTCGGGTTTTGCCATACCAAAATTACGGTGCAACTTCTCTTTGGTCGTTTTACCTTTTTGATGCCCTACAATCATCACCGAATGTTCACGAAAACGCGCAGCACCGCCAACAATGGCTGCATCATCAGCAAAGGCACGGTCACCATGCAACTCTTGAAAATCATCAAAAATCAAGGGCACATAATCCAACAAATTTGGGCGATCAGGGTGACGTGATAACTGACAAATTTCACTGCGTGTTGCCTTGGCATATACCCGCTTCACCAAATCATCACGTTTTTTGTGCAAACGTTCGACTTCTTCTGCAATATTAATATCCGTATCATCGCCCATCAGTGATAACTCCTCAATTTTGGATGTCATTTCTGCAATTGGACGTTCAAACTCCAGATATGTCGCCATTTCTTACCCCTGTCCTGCCTGATAAACTTTTCTTTTCTCTGCAAACTTCACTTGCCATGGCTTGCATACAATCTTCATGGATGATGCATCCATATGTTCCTTTAACCAGCTTTGGCTATGTTTATGCCATAAAAACGGGTTTGATAACGTTTCCAACTCGGCAATACTGCCATCTGGACGGCGAAGCGCAAAGTGTAAGGGCACTTGTAGTGGTATTTCCTCACTTTCTGATACCTGTTCTTGTGGCTCTAGCCTGCAAAACTGTTTGATACCATCAATCATCTTCTCATCCCAAAGCATAGCACTACTCTGAATACATATTTTCTCAATAAGCTGAGGCAACATGTCTTGCAAAAGCACAACTTTCTCTGCGATTAACACGGGTTCATTCTTGGTTTTATCAACTCTAGCAGCCAATAAGATGACTTGGTCAGCTTGAATCAGGTCTCCACATTGTGCATACGTTTTTGCAAACACAATCAATTCCGCAGAACCATACAAGTCATCAACCTGCACAAAAGCCATATTTGCACCATTTTTGGTGCGATAATTACGCACAGATGAGATATACACAGGTAAAACTACGGTTGCTTCATTCTCTAATTCATCAAGCAAACTTAAATTGGTATCGCCAAGGTTTTCAAGGTTTGCCAAGTGCTCTTGCAGCGGATGCCCCGTTAAAAAGAAACCAAAAACTTCACGTTCTGCCTGTAAGTTTTCACCCATACCCCATGCTGGTACATCAGGAAATAAATCAGGTTCATTTTCACGAATAGCATCCACAGAAAACAATGCAGACTGCCTATCATTTTGCTGTTTTCTGCGCTGATTTGCAGTATTAAGCGCAGCATCCAAACCTTTTAAACCTGCAGCAATATGTGGTACTAGCCCAGACATTGCCCCTGCTTTAATCAATGCTTCGCCTATACGTTTGTTAAAACAGCCCTTGGGAATACGCGTGATGAGGTCTTCAAAGCTATCAAATACACCATGTGCTTTGCGCTCTTTCACAATCGCCCGAATTGCGGCTTCTCCCACACCTTTAATTGCCCCCAAACCAAAACGAATACCTTTGTCTCCATCAGGGGTAAACTCCCAGTCGGATTCATTAATATGCGGTGCTAAGATTTCTAAACCCATATGTTCACAATCTGCAACCAAACCCATAACCTTTTCATCTGAACCCATATCACATGATAATGTTGCTGCCATAAATGCTTGCGGATAATGCGCTTTTAGATATGCCGTTTGATAACAAATCAAACCATAGGCTGCTGAATGTGATTTATTAAAACCATATCCCGCAAACTTTTCCATCAAATCAAAAATTTGTTCAGCCTTGGCAGGGTCATGACCGTTCTTTTCAGCACCTTCCATAAAGATTTCGCGCTGCTTCTGCATTTCTTCAGGTTTTTTCTTACCCATAGCCCGACGCAACATATCCGCTTGCCCAAGCGAATATCCCGCCAAAACCTGCGCAATTTTCATCACCTGCTCTTGATACAAAATCACACCATTGGTTTCTTTAAGAATGGGCTCCATTTCAGGCAATGTATATTGGATGTCTTGGCGACCATGTTTACACTCCACATAGGTATCCACCATGCCCGATTCCAAAGGCCCAGGGCGATACAACGCCACCAGTGCAATCACATCTTCAAAACAATCAGGTAAAAGTTTGGTAAGCAACTCACGCATACCTTGCGACTCAATTTGGAATACCGCCGCCGTTTGCCCGCTTTGCATCAATTCAAAACTAGTCGTATCATCCATAGGAATCATAGAAATATCAAAATCAGGGTTAGCTGTTTCCCGTACCAAACGCACAGCAAGATCAACCACAGTTAATGTTTTCAAACCCAAGAAATCGAATTTAATCAGCCCTGTTTTTTCAGCACTACCCATATCCCACTGCACTACTGGGCTTTTATGCGCATCTTCCCCGCCTTTAGGGTCTCGGTTCAGCGGTGCTGTTTCTGCCAATGCCCAACGCCCAATAATCACACCTGCCGCATGTTTACCAATATTACGGTTCATGCCTTCTAATTTAAGTGCCAAGTCAAACAAGGCTTGCACTTCATTGTCTTCTTCACGCATGGCTTCAAGCTTGGGCTCTAATTCCAATGCTTTTTCCAGTGTCATGCCCAAATCCGATGAAATCAGCTTGGCAATGGTATTTACTTTAGCCAAATCAATGCCCAATACTCGACCAACATCACGAATCACAGCTTTGGCTTTCATTGCGCCATAGGTAATGATTTGCGCCACTTTATCTTCGCCGTATTTATGAGTAACGTAATCAATCACTTCTGCCCTACGGTCACGACAAAAATCAATATCAAAGTCGGGCATAGAAATACGTTCTGGATTCAAAAAACGTTCAAATAGAAGCCCATATTTGATGGGGTCAAGGTCAGTAATTTCAAGCACATACGCCACCAATGAACCAGCCCCAGAACCACGTCCTGGTCCTACGGGGATACCTTGCTCTTTAGCCCAAATAATAAAGTCCGATACAATCAAAAAGTAACCAGGGAAACCCATCTGAATGATAATATCTAGTTCAAATTGAAGCCGTGCATCATAGGCTGATCTATCGGCATCGGGTGTGCCTTGAGTGATGGCAGCCCAGCGTTTATCCAAACCTTGCTTGGATAATGTACGTAAATATTCATTCAAATCCGACCCATCTGGCGTTTGAAAATCAGGCATTTGCCAGTTATAAAACTCAAGCTCCACATTGCAGGATTGTGCAATAACCACTGTGTTTTCCAATGCTTCAGGTACATCTTCAAACAAACGGTTCATTTCTTCGGATGTTTTTAAATGCCGTGCATCGTTCAAGCCATTCAAATCATCAGCGTCCAAGGTTGCATTGTCCCGCAATGCCGACAGCACTTTAAACGCTTGTTTATCATCTTCATTGAGGAAGTGAACATTATTGCTGGCAACCAAAGGAATATCGGTTTCATGCGCCAACGCAATCACATCTTGGTTTAAGCTTTCTTGTCCATTGTAATTAAGGCGTTGCAGTTCAAGAAAGAAGCTATCTTCTTCAAAAATATCTTTGTATTCACGAGCAAGTGTTTGCGCAGTTTCTTTATCACCTTTTCTTAAAGCCCGCTCAATATCACCATCCCACCCTGAGGATAAAGCAATCAACCCTTCGCTATATTCACGCAACAAGTCTTTATCGATACGCGGTTCATAGTAATAACCTTGCAAAGAAGCAATCGACACCAATTTAATCAGATTATGCCAGCCCACATTGTTACGCGCAAGCAAGACAATGGATGGAAAATCAGGGCGACGTGGCCCTTCGCTGACTTTTTCTTGAATCGTTTCACAAAGGTTAAACTCACAACCCAAAATGGGTTTAATGCCTCGGCTCATGGCTTCTGAATAAAATTCAATCGCGCCAAACAAATTACCATAATCGGTTAAAGCCACAGCAGGTTGCTGCAAAGATGCTACCAAATCCAACATCTTTTTCACCTTGGCAGTGCTGCGTTGCATGGAATAGTCCGAATGCGTATGCAAGTGAACAAAAGGGTTATCGTATGTTTGAGGAGCCTGCTCTGATGACATGGCGTAAGCTTAGCTGACTTTTGAATAGCCGTTAAGCAGATTTATCACTTTGCACTTACAATTATTGCTTTAAACTTTTCACGCCATTCCCCTTGTTGATAATGTTCTTTTTTAGCTTTGAGCATATAAACACGAACGAATTGATAAAGTTACAGGCAAAACCAATCATCAACTAAGAAAGTCACTGTGAATCTTGAATATCTGATTTGGGAAAATCAATGCCTGATAAGTTAATAATATCTCCAGCTTGTGCTAAAGCTTGAACCACTTCTTCTGCATTGGGGGCTAAATGCGTTAAAAGTGCTTGAATAGGTTTGATAACCTTTGTTTCAACATCACTTGGGCTTGCCAATGCACCCAAAGGCATTGAAAAAATAATCTCATTTCCATCTTCTTTAAATTCATCATCCGTTAAAGCACAAATGGTATAGCCATTACTTTGTACTTCATAGCCATCCCATTCGTTATCTTTCTCAATGGTAAACCAGTTTTCAGAATCGAATTTCGTACCATTTTCTTCATACTGCAAACAAATGTTTAATACTGACTGCTCACCTAAAAGGCTCCCTTCTGTATCAAAGAGAATCACTTGAACGCCAATCACATAATGTACCTTACGTTTACCTTTGGGAACAACACCATAAGACCTTGTTTCATTCAAAAATACCCAGCCTGAATCGTCAAAGTTATCGTCACTGCCTAAAAGCTCTATTTCCTTTACTGTTGAGCACGCTTCCTTTTCACCAAACTTTTCAATCTCTGCCTCTATTAAGTCCAATAGCCCGTTAGTTTCTTTACCTGCCTGTGATGCTGTTTGAAACATTTTCCAAATATTCGCGCTTACTTCATTCATGGTCATTTCCTCTAAAATAAATTGTTTTCTCATTAAAATCAGGTGTAAACCTAAAGTTTTCTGCTTTGAAACCATAAAAAACAGAACTAAGCATTTTTTCTAAGTAGGCGAGCACAGCTACCTGCCAATGCTTGCCTCCTTTTGATACGTCTAATTCTGATTCTAATCGGTGTGCAATATCTACCCACTTCACAGAATCGATAGAAATCCCCTCGTAAGTATCCTTAGGTTTTTGCTTGTCGTCATGCTGCGTTAGGTAAACCGCTTGTAGTTTTTCTGGTTGTAAATGGGTGGTGATAGCATCGATTTGTTCATGTACTTGATGTTTATCATTTGTATCTTCATAGCCTTGCCATTTCACCTCAACCAACAGTAAAAAATCTGTAACCTCACTGTGTTCAGACTTTTTAAAGTGAATAAGTAAGTCTGGCTCTATACCTCCCTTTCTGGTTGAATCCTTCCCTTTTTTCAAAGAAGGCCAAAATGAAAACTCAATGAAGGGATAATCATCTAAATCCTTAATACTTGGAAAACAGACTTTTAAAACCGCTGTCACATCTTTTGCAGATAAAAAACACAGAGGCCCAAAAAAAGTGGATGTTACATTATCTTCTAATGTCCAAGCATTCCCCCTTTCTTGGGCTTTTTTATTATGAATTACGGCATGTAGCATTACTTTGTTTCCTGCTGCACATCAGTAACCAGTAAAAAACCCTGCATTCCGTTAGTTTGCTCAGTCATTATATTCTCCTTATCAGGATAAAGTTATTATTCCTACATTCAAGTTCCAAGTGCAATTTCAAAGTGTTTGAGAAATATTAAAAATACTTCGAGAGAGGTTTTGAAGCCCAGCAACTTTCTTGGACGATGATTTAGCTTATGAGTCACCTTGTCAATCCGTTCCTCATTTACATGATTAAAATTTTTGTTCTTTGGAGTATATTGGCGGACTAAACCATTGGTGTTTTCATTGAGCCCTCGTTCTCATGAATGATATGAGTGATATGAGTGAGCGACAATCATGATTGTCGAACAACCAAATATGAACACAGCTCTTCCCTCTGTTCTTCGAATAAATTCAGCGCACAAAATAAATCTATATTTTCATCCAAATTATCATATAAAATGTCCATATAGTCTGCATACTCACCCATAGAAAATGAATTCTCATCAGCGAGCATTACGACTTGCACCCCAGCGCTACCGCTAAGATTAGACAAATCTATACCAAGCATGTTTATAGCTTGATTCATCGCAGAGGCTGCTCTTCCCTCCCCAACAGCCCTGCCAAACCCAAAAAGGCAAACAGTTCCTTTTTGAGAATGCCCCCTTGGTGAATATAATTCTACAATATCATTAAAATCGACACCTATATAACCTACATTGATAGCTGGAGAGGTGACCCCAACAACAGCCTGGAAATATGCCTCGTTAACAAGGCCATCATGAGTGTAGGGAACTCCCTCTCTCTTAAAACATGGTAGTTGTTCATTTTTTATTATCAAAGTAGCTGTTATTGATGGGATAACCATATCTAACCTTGCTTGAACCAGTTTCTTTTCATCTGCTTCAAAGTACGATTCCACATGGATAAAAATGGTAAGCAAATCTTCTTTATGATTAGTATCCCCAATATCTACAACCAACTTTGATACTTCGTCATTTTCAAGACCAGAGATCACAAGTAATATCATAAGCGATTCATCCAACTGACTAGAACCTATAATATATTCACCTGATTCACTTATTGGCTGGACTGCTGAGCATTCAATTTCATATCCAGCCGATGTTATAAAATCAACCGCCTTTTTAGCAGCATCACCCACACCAAGCACCTTCATATTAACACCCATAGATTTACCTGCCAACATTTCAACACCCTCCTTTTTATTCTTTTGTGCGCTTGACCTTAGCCAACGATTAGTATGCCCCTATTCCAAGAAATTCAGCACAGACATAAACCATACATTTACACTCACCCTTTCAGTGAGGTGTTGCTAGAAACATAATTAAGAGGTGTTTCTTTGCCCGTTAGCGTATTCACTAAAATAACATAATAAGTCCCATCATCATTATGCTCGATAGCCAATTTTAATGTGGTAGGTTTTCCCTGAAAATCAAAAGAAATAACCACCTGTTGGGGCTGCTTTTGTTCACTTTCAATTTTCAAGTTTTTAGCGACTAGTACAGGATAAAGTCCAAATTCTGTAACTTGCAGCATCTGAAACTTAGCTTTTTTTAAATCGATTAACACAACCGTCTGACTATCATACGTTGCCCAATGACCTGCAACCATATCAACAACATCTTCTTCTACAGGTTCAGTAGGTTGCGTACACGCTACTAAACTTAACAGGACCGCTAACCAAACTGCCATCTTTATTCTTTTTCTCATTTCACTCTCCCATGTCACTTAAAGTGGGGAGAACAATAGCCTTCCATACGTCAATTTAGGTCGCTTGCAAACATAGGTGCATGGGAATTGTAACTAAGTCATTATTTCTTCATAGTTTTCAACTTGAGCTAAGGCACTTTCATACAAGCTTTCCCTAAGTTCACTAGGTGCTAGAATCTGTACATGTTCGGCATAACCACGCAACCAAAAGCGTAGGTCATAAGTATCTAACACAGTAACTTGCAGCAGCATCCATTCATCATCATACGCCGCCAACGTCTGGTCTGGTGCAAGCTTTCGTTCGCGTAAATGCATTGCTACAAAAGAGCTAACTAAAGCTTTAAGCTTTATAGTTTCCCCAATCCTGAAATGAAGTTCACCCGATGCAATATAGGCATCCACATCAAAACCTTTGGGTACAACCACTCTAGCATTCAATACTTTTGCCTCTTCCATACGATGCAAGGCAAGCAGCCGAACATCTTGGTAGCCTGAAAATACACATACCATGTAAAGCATTCCATCTTTAGACACCAAAGCTAAAGGGTGAATGGTATATGCCTTACTTTCAGCCTTGGCACTGGCTTTGTACACAACGTGTAGCTGGCGGTTCATTAACAAGGCACTATATACTTGCCCTTGAACTTCGCCTTGGATTTCAGGCAAACTCCAATCAGGGCCTTGGCGCAGCACGCGCACTTTATTCATCCAAGATGCTGAGCCTAATGTTGACTGCTGCTTATCCAACACTTGGTGAGCCGTATTAAAGTGTATGCTTAACCCTTTCAATGTTTCTTGGGGAAGCACAGGCTTGAGATGCTGCTCAACCAAGTAAAAAGCGAGTGCTGTATGTGCATCCATACTTAGCACATTCAAATCATGCGCATCCTGAGCCCAAGACCAACCATACGGCTTGTCTCTTACATCACTAAACAAAGGAAAGATTGAAGATAACTTTTGTAAATCTCGTTGTACGGTACGAAGTTCTGCCGTGAAGCCCTGCTCCATTAAATGCTGCACCACTTCATCAGTGCTTACCTTCAAGGGAAATCGCGGTAACATTTTTAAAATTGTCCATTGTCTCATCAATGTATCGTGCACCATAATTTTTACACCTCTCACACACATTTGATAACATAAATGCTACAATATGGTGCGTCAAATTACGACGTAGGTGTTAGATAAATACTTAGGCAACACTTTTTTAACTTGTTTTTATCGTAATTCTTAGGTGATTTCTATATTTAAGGCGGGTTATGTAAGCTTAGCTGACTTTTGAATAGCCGTTAAGCAGATTTATTCCTACTACATAAGTATTGTGAAACAAATGCGATAAACATGATAAGTAATGTACCCACCACACCAATCATCATGGTGTGTAAGGGGAAGGACAAGTTCATTTCAATGCCAAACTTTGCCAAACTTGCCCATGCGACAAACAAGACACCTATACCTGTCGCTACCATAGCTTGCTTGGAAGTTAATCTAGGCAAAAGTATAGCTGATAAAAATAAACCCAGCATACCCCCACCAAAAACGGCTGAAATTTGCCACCATACATCCAACGCTGTTTTGGCATTCATCATGGCAAGACTTGCCAATGTCGCCAACACACCAATCACCGCCGTTGCCATACGAATCATGCGAAGTTGCGCTGCATCATCGGCTTTTGTGTTGAACACACGTTTATAAAAATCAATGGTCACCACCGTTGCCGAGCTATTGAGCGATGAGTCTAGCGTACTCATGCCTGCAGCAAGCACGCCAGCAATGACAATGCCCACCAAACCTGTTGGTAATTCATGCACAATAAAATAGGGGGAAATCTGGTCTGCTTTGGCTGGCAAGTCGTCGGGTGGCATGTTTAAATAATACACAAACAACGCCGTACCAATCATGAAAAACAACGCTGAAATCGGAATATATAGCAACCCACCCAACCACAATGCCTTTTTCGCTTCATGTTCTGAAGGCGCAGATAAAAAGCGTTGCACATAGTTTTGGTCCACCGAAAAGTTTTTCAGGTTTTCCACAATGCCAAATATAAAAATCACCCAAAACCCTTGAATCACGAGGTCAAAATCGAACGAACCCAAATCAAACTTGTGCTCACGACTTGCCACCGCGCTCAACTGCGCAAAACCACCTTCCATATTGTCTATAAGCAGAAACAGACACAGCAAACCGCCTAAAAACAATACCACCGATTGTACAACATCTGTCCAAATCACCGCCGCGAAACCACCCAGCAAGGTATAAATAATGGTCAATGCGCCCAAAGCCAGTATTAACAGTTTAATATCTATGCCCAACAATGCAGCCAATGCCAACGCCGTTAAATACAACACCACAGCAAACCGCCCAATTTGCAACAACACATAAGCCACCCCCATATAAAGCCGCGCCCAAAGCGAAAAACGGTTTTCTAAATATTCATAAGCCGTGGTTTGCACATGATTGCGATACAAAGGAATAAACCACTTGGCGGCCACCCAAATGGCAATGGGTAAAGTCAACGAGAATACAAATGGCCGCCAGTCTGAAGCATACGATTTACCAGGGTTGGCAAGAAAACTGATGCTACTCAAATACGTTGCCATCAACGACAAGCCAATCGCCCAACCAGGAATCATTTTACCAGCAAGGGTAAATCCTTTCATATCCCTACTACGTTTGACAAACCACGCGCCAAACGCAGTCGTTCCTACGATGTAAATCACGATAATCGCTAAATCAATGCTTGAAATTGTTTGCATCAAACCACCTTCCCTTTCTATGCCGTAAGTTTAACGTAGTTTTATTTTTTCACCACAGAGACACAGAGAGCACAGAGAAATATAATGAGCCACGAAGCACACAAAAGGTACGAAGAAATCATGATAAATTCATGCCTATACAAGCTTGACATAATCCCCCTGCTATAGCTGTGCCGAAACAAGCCTTGTAAGAAAGGGTAAAGCAAAATTCACTTATTTTGCGCCTGACTTACAAGGCTTGGTGAGGATATAGACAGCTATTTAGGGAGCACTTTCTTTGCTTCGTTTCTTTGGTGGCAAAGAAATGAAGGTAAACATTTTTTACTACACTTAAGCCAACATTGCCTACTCAACAATATATCGAAGGATACCCGCAAATAATTTGTCCTCCGCAACAGCCTTTTGCTCAAGCACCCACAATGGTTTTGAAGCATCCCAAAGGGGCAAAAGTTTTACGGCATCTTTACCTGTGGTCACAGTAGTTTTATTACCCCTGAGTAACTTGGTCACATCTTCACTTGTATATTTATGATGGTCATCAAAGATATGATGCTCTGTAATTTCAAAACCTAAACTTTCCAAATCATGGCGCACCCGTCTTGGTCTGGCAATGGAAGTCACTAGCTCCACATCACCTGCATCTGGCGGCATTGAAGACACGCCATTCCAATCACTTAAACCTGCGCTCATCGCTTGCCAATCCCATTCTTTGGCTTGGGTTAAAGGCTCAAAGTCACCATACCCTGAGCGGACAATGATATTGGCACGAGAAAGCGCTGAAACAGGCTCTCTTAATGGTCCCGCAGGTAGCAAACAACCATTACCCACCCCTTCTTTGGGAATCAACACAATATCACATACCCTGTGCAACTGCCGATATTGAAAACCATCATCCAAAATCAACACATCACCATATTCCGCAGCCATTTC
>JALWRX010000064.1 GCA_027080505.1 Ghiorsea sp. | reverse complement strand
ACTATCGCTACTTTTTTATCGCTCATGATTCACTCCCTACACTTTCCAAAGCTTTATCCATCAAGTCACTGGTTTGCACAGATGCCACGCTGATATTTTTATCAATACGACGCACCAAACCCGCCAATACTTTGCCTGGACCCATTTCAATGGCTTGATTGACACCTTGTTTGCTCAACTGCTGCACAGTTTCCGTCCAACGCACAGGCGAAACCAACTGCTCAACCAATGCATCACGAATATCTGCCGCTTCAGTCAACGTTACTGCTCGTGCATTGCTCCATACTGGGCAAGCTGGTGTGTTGATTGTAATCCCTGATAATTTCTCAGCCATAGCATCGGCTGCATCTTGCATTAAAGGTGTATGTGAAGGTGCTGATACTGCCAAAGGTAGCGCACGTTTCGCACCTGCTTCTTTGGCAGCTTCCATCAAGCGTTCTGTTGCAGCAGCATGCCCTGCCACCACCAATTGGCCCGGGCAATTAAAGTTAGCCGCCCAAACTTTAGAATCAGCTTCTGAAACCTGCTCACAAAGCGCAACCACTTTATCATCATCAAGCCCAATAATGGCAGCCATTTTACCCACGCCAGCAGGCACTGCTTTACTCATAGCTTGACCACGAAAAGCAACCAACTTCACAGCGTCAGAGAAATCCAATGCACCTGCTGCGACCAATGCCGAGTATTCACCCAGACTATGCCCTGCCACTTGCGCAGGGTTAACCCCACCACGCGATGTCCACAAACGATAAAGCGCTATTGAAGCAGTTAATAATGCAGGCTGTGTATATTCAGTTTGATCCAGTTTGCCATCGGCATCTTCTGTAACCAATGCGACCATATCATAACCCAAAGCATCAGATGCTTGTTGAAAAGTTTGTGAAACGACTGTTTCATCAGCAATCAAATCAGCCAACATACCTTTAGATTGGGAACCTTGCCCTGGAAAGAAAAATACTGTGTTAGAACTCAAAACACACCCCTAAAATACTTAATTTCAAACTATTACACATTAAATAAGATTCAGATTACAGTGTTTTGTTTGCTAGCAAGGAAAAGAAGCGCAGCTTACTACTGTAAGTGAGCATGTTTGACGCTGCTAGCAGACAAACAAGCTGTGATATGAACTTATTTAGACCAGCGAACTAGGTTGGCACCCCAAGCAAATCCACCAGCAAATGCTTCAAGAAGAAGAAGCTGCCCTTTCTTCACTTTACCTGCTCTATAAATTTCATTTAAAGCAAGCGGCACAGATGCTGCAGAGGTATTGGCATGTTTGGCAACGGTAAGTGCTACCTGATCAGTGCTCATATCTAACTTCTTAGCTGTTGCTTTTAAAATACGAATATTGGCTTGATGTGGTACTAACCAATCCAGTTCATCCTGTTGAACATCATACTTTTCAAGTACTTCTGCAACCACTTCACCCAACTTCGTGACAGCAAACCGAAACACTTCATTACCCTTCATTTGCACAGCAGCCACACCCGCAGCATCCGTATTCATATCAAGTCGGTTATTATGAGGACTTGCGCCTGGATGAGCATGTTTGGCTAATAACAAGTCACGATATGAACCATCGCAATGCAGCACAGATCCAACAATACCACCATCTTCATCTTTAGACTCTAAAACAACTGCCCCTGCACCATCACCAAACAACACACAGGTATTTCTATCTTGCCAATCTAAAATTCGGCTCATTGATTCTGCGCCGATTAGAAGCACGCGCTTAAACATACCACCACGCATCATACCATCGACTTGCGCTAAACCATAAACGAAACCAGAACACACCGCTTGAATATCCCATGCAGGAAAACCCTTACCACCAAGCTTGTGTTGTACCATGCTTGCAGTGGATGGAAAAATCATATCTGGCGTGGTGGTTGCAACGACAATCGCATCTATATCATTGATGCTCAAACCCGCATCTTCTAATGCCTGTGTACCAGATCGCGTTGCCAAATCAGAGGTATATTCATCTTTGGCAATGATATGGCGCTGGGTAATACCCGTGCGCTCACGAATCCATTCATCCGATGTATCAACAACTTTTGCCAAGTCATCATTCGTCATGACATCTTCTGGCAAATAGCCACCTACACCAATGATATGTGTATGTTTCATGTGGAAGCCTCAGCCATCACGTTCATCGTATCAATCGTGCGTTCAATTAAATTGGCATCTACTTCACGAATAGCAACTTCAATCGCACATGCATAACCACGCACATCAGCACCACCATGGCTTTTTACCACGATACCATTTAACCCAAGCAGAGGTGCACCATTATGTTCACTAGGGTGCAGCGCACTTTTTACACGTTTGAGTGCCTTGCGCGATAATAAAGCACCAACTTTTGATAACAAACTTGAGGTCAATTCTTTTTTAATGGTGTTTAACATCAAGTTGGCAACGCCTTCCATGGTTTTTAAGGCAACATTACCCACAAAACCATCACAAACCACCACGTCAACACGGTCTGAAAACAAGTCCGTGCCTTCAACATTGCCAATAAAATTTAAACTTGAAGTTTTTAGGCGGTCACCCGCAACTTTCACCACGTCCGTGCCTTTGCCTTCTTCGGTACCTACATTAAGTAGCCCGACTCTAGGATTTTCAACACCTTCAGCAGCTTGTAAATAACAGCTACCCATCACAGCAAGTTGCACCAAATGTTCTGATGAACAATCAATATTTGCCCCAATATCAAGGAAGAATGTACCACCATCACTGGCAGGAATCATTGATGCTAAAGCAGGTCTATCAATGCCAGGTAATGTTTTTAAAATGAGTTTAGAAATTGCCATTAATGCGCCAGTATTACCAGCACTCACCATAGCATCCCAATCACCATCACGCACAGCACGTGCCGCCACATGAATAGAAGATTGTTTTTTGCGACGCACTGCAACAGCAGGCGAATCTTCCATGGTAATCACTTCTGTAGCAGGGACAATATCTACCAGCCCATCAAGACCACGCGCCTTTAATGCTGGCTCCATTACTTCTTGCAAACCACATACGCCAAACTTCGCCTTCAAGGAAGACGAAGTTATCGTATCTTTCAACGCATCAAGAACAACATCAGGGGCACCATCACCACCATGTCCATCCAAAAGAATACGCGCTATTTTCTTTTCCACAGGCACCAATGCTTGCTCAGAAGCTACATCCTGCATAGAGGCTTTCTTTGCTGTAGGCATTAAGCTTCAGCTGTTACCACAACCTCACGGCCTTTATAGTGACCACAACTTTGACAAGCATAATGCTGACGGTGCATTTCACCACATTCTGTGCATTCGCTCATGCCTGAAAGTTTAATTGTATCGTGCGCACGACGCATATTACGTTTTGAAGCACTTGTTTTTCTCTTTGGTACAGCCATCTTATACTCCTTCGTATCACTACGAAATTCATCACGCTTTCGCGTACTTTTTAAGCTTATTTGCGCGCACCCTAACAGGGAAAACACAATCAAGCATCAAACTTAAAATCCTTCAGTGCTGCAAACGGGTTTTCTTTCACTTGTCCGTGACAATCACATGTATCACGGTTCAAATCAACACCGCACTGCAAACACAAACCTTTACAATCCTTCGAGCAAACCACCATAGGTTGCCATGCCAACCAAAATTGTTCTCGTAACACATCCACCATGTTCAATTCACCTGGCGAAGGCAACAACTCTTTTTCGCAATCTTCCGAGCTTAACTCTTCTTCAACAGCCAAATCTTGATGCTGCTTCCCAAGCTCATACACCATGTACACATCAGCTTGCATGTTTGATGCAAATTCAACATTACACCGACCACAACGCCTTGGTACACTCATCTGCCAAGCACCTGTCAAAACAAACTGACCTGCAACAGGTTCCAAGCTTCCTTTCCATTGCATATCACTAAACAGTGGCGACTTCACATTCAAATCACCAAAACTTACATCTGCCAGCAACGACAAAGGAATCACTTCATCCCACTGCCGTCCAGACTTTGCAAGACCTTGAAGTGTAAGGCTAAATTTATCTTTTTGCGATTGCATCAAGCCTCCACTGCTCTACTTATGATAATAAAGCAGGGCACAAAATGAGCGCGCATTATGTATTTGCTACGCTTTTGGTCAAGTATTCAAACAAACATCCACAAACTGTAAAACTTAAAACCTACAAACTCTTAATTATGGCATTGTATTTGCTTGTTATTTTCATATGGGTTCTGATTACAAATTTAAACCCATCAGGAGTAAACAATGCACGAATTAAGCCCTTCTTCAGCCAAACTCAATGCCATGATTAAAGCTGCCATTGCTGATGAAAAAATAACACCCGAAGAACGTGAGCAAATTATGATGCTTGCTGATGAGGATGGTATTATTGATGCTCACGAAAAAGCATTGCTTGGTCAACTCCAAGAATTGATTGAAAACGGTAGTATCAAGCTGGTTAAAGCTTAGAATAGATTATTCTATAGTATGCGGCACGGGCATGTTTACACCTGTAGCATTCTTCATAAGAAGCTGTTTGACAATACCTGCATTACCCAAAGCCTTCATGCCTAAGCCGCGTAGCTTTATCCACATTGGCAACTGTACCTTAAATGTACGGTGCAAAGCTTCCATGCTTGCCATGGTCATCAACACATCAGGCATACGCTGCTTCATATAGCGGGTAAGCACATCCATATCACCCCAATCTTCGTCAAACTTACGTGCATCAACAGTTTCTTGCGCCAATACCATGGCATCTCGCAAACCAAGGTTTACCCCCAAACCAGCAAGCGGATGAATACTATGTGCAGCATCGCCAATCAATGCCAAACGTGGGCGAACAATATGCCTCGCCAATTGCGCTTGAAGTGGAAATGCAGCGCGTTTACCAACCTCAACGATTCCACCAAATACACCGCCCACTTCCAAATTAAGCTCCTGCAAGAAGTCGGTATCAGATAATGCCAACAATTCGTCAGCGCGTTCATTGGATGCACTCCATACAATAGAGCACATATCACCTTGCATAGGCAACAATGCCAAAGGCCCTGTATCTAAAAAGCG
Organism: Ghiorsea sp.; assembly: GCA_027080505.1. Taxonomy (GTDB): domain Bacteria; phylum Pseudomonadota; class Zetaproteobacteria; order Mariprofundales; family Mariprofundaceae; genus Ghiorsea. Next base: position 13,351 of record JALWRX010000064.1, on the reverse strand, counting down.
TTGAATGGCTGTGTTTTGGTGTGAAAATTTTGGTTTTACCGTTGCCACAATGCCTTTTTGTGCATAATCACGGCTGAACACATCAATACCAGCTTGCTCTCGCAACCATGAACGCCCACCATCTGCACCCACGATTAAGGGTGTATTAAATATTTGCCCACTCTCTAAAGCAACCTCCACCCCATCGCGTTTCCAAAGCACAGAAGCCACAGATTCAGGGCAAAGCAACTCAACATTTTCGCTTTCTTTGAGCGCATCCTGCAAGGCTTGTATCAAAGTAGCATTTTCTACCAATACACCAAGCTTATCTTCACCGATTTCAGCCGCTTCATACCGAATACCACCCTGCTCTTGCCCATCCCAAATACGCATGGATGTCATCAACCCTGCTTTGTCTTGTAAATACTGCCAAACACCTACACTTTTTAAGATATTTACATTACCTTGCACAATAGCTGATACTCGACAATCCAGCCCCATAGACATCATAGGTTGATATTCTGCCCGCTCAATCACCACAATATGTAAACCCGTATGACGCAATGCCGCAGCAAGCATTAAACCCACCATGCCGCCACCCACAATAATGAGGTCAACATATTCACCCTGCAAAGCTTTTTGCTGTTTCATGATTTCAATCCTTCAAGCTGACCTATACCCGCTGCCTGTTTTAATAAAAGCTGTTTAAGTGCAGGAATAGATTGCATGGCATTTAAACCTTGCCCACGCAACCAACGCTGGGGTAAAAATGATGATGCAAATATTTCCAATACACCCTCGGTAAATCCTGCCACCGCCAAGGTGTCCAATCGCCTACGCTCAGCATATGTTTGTCCAATCAGTGGTTTATTCAAATCTTCTTTTGCCCACCTTTGCTGCAAAATATCCACCAGCACAGCTACATCCCTTAACCCCAAGTTCATACCCTGCCCTGCAATCGGATGAATGGTGTGCACAGCATTGCCTGCCAACAACACACGCCCCTTAGCAAAAGATTTTGCAATTCTAAGCTCTAATGGAAATGCGGTACGTTTACCTATTGATGTGAAGCGACCAAGCTTAGTCATGATTTCATCACCCACTTCATTGCGTAATATATGCAAAAAACCTTCATCGCTAAGGTTTAATAATTCCATTGCCGTTTTGGGTGCAACAGACCACACCAGAGAAAACCTATCATCAGCCAAAGGAAGCAACGCCAAAGGACCTTCTTCTTTAAAACATTCATACGCCGTGTTGCCATGCCCGTGTTCACAACCCATAGATGCTACAATACCCAAACGATTATGATCCCAACCATAGGTTTGAATGCCTGCAAAATGACGAATAAAACTATTGGTACCATCAGCACCAATCAACAAACTTGCTTGAACTTTGAGCTGTTTATCACCATCTTGAACCTGCAAACAAACACCTGTCTCATCTTGCGTAAAACCCAAACACTGAACACCATACATGCTTGTAATATTATCCGTAAAAGCCTGCTGAATCGGAGCAAGCACATGTCGAATTTCCGACACGTAACCCAAAGCATCACTAGCCAACTCTTGATGCGACATATTCACAGCACCGGTGTTTTGTGGCTCACGAACAGCAATATGTTGAATCCAACCTGTTCCATTGGCGGCTATATCATCCCAAACACCAAGACTTGCAAGGTAACGTTTAGAGCCTTGGGACAAAGCAATCACACGCTCAGGACTACTGGGTTCAAATGATGGTTCTTGCGCATCCAATAGCGCAATAGTGTAGCCGTTTTTCGCCAAATCCAATGCAAGCGCAGCACCAATCACACCTGCACCAACAATCACAATATCATATGCTTTTGCTACCATCACATCTCCCAATCAGGCCAACAACTGTAAGCGCAAGCAGACATGTCGTCCATAGATGCTTCCAAAAAAGCACGTGTCTATTAAGCTGTTGCCCATGAGTATTGCAGGCATTGGCACAGACATTGTACAAATCAAACGTATAGAACAATCTGTGGTCAGGTTTGATATGCGTTTTATTCAGCGTGTATTTACCGATAGCGAATATCTTTTAGCACAACAACGCGGCACATACCGCAGACTTGCCATGTTTTTTGCTGCCAAAGAAGCAACATCCAAAGCGTTAGGTACTGGTTTCGTGGGTTTTGGTATGAAGGACATTGAAGTTACCTATCTTCAAAGTGGTAAACCCACCATCATACTACATCGACAAGCCCAAGCTATTGCCAAGCAACTTGGTATCACAAATATTCATCTGTCGCTTACTGATGACAATGGAATGGCAATGGCATTTGTGGTGGCAGAGTAAGCCATTCAAAACCATGTTTTTGAGCTAATTACTTGAAGCTGAACGCTTCCTAATCATCAAGTTTATTTTTTAACTTCTCTCGAAAAGCCTTCATTTTTTTCGATTCAACAAAAACTGTATCACCTTTATCATCAAGATGAGATTCGTACTTTTTCTCTGGGTAGCCTTGACGGGTTCTATCTTCTTTTACACCCGCATCTTGCATTGATGCTAGCATTTCAGGAGTTACCATGACAGTATCATCTTCACCATTTACCACAGCATCTTTCATAGAAGATTGCTGGTTATTATCTAACTCGAGCTCAAAATCAAAGTCCAATGCTGTAACAGCAGCTTTAGGAACATCATAGTCTAATTCATCTGTAATAATATCAGTTATAGGTTCAGCAGCAACATCAACTCCATCTATAATAGAGTCCGTGATGGTTTGCCCAACCTTAGCTTTAACCACTTCATCTTTTTTATCCCATGTATCCAACATTGGATCAGCATCACTTTCTTTGCTAGAAAACTGAAAGTCTTGAGCCGTAATATCAAAGCTTCCCGTTTCCGATAAATCCAAAACAGGGTCTGCTTCATCTATGCCCTGTTCACCCTCCATAAGTTGTTGATTTATTTTATCTACCTCATCCTCATCAACCTTTCCCGCATAAGTAATGACTTTTTCATCTTGTAAATCATGCCAAGTATCCCTGTCAAAATACGAGCAAAACCTATGCCATTGGTCATACTCATAAAGCCGTGAAAGGTTAAGTAATGTAAGGTTACGCTCCATTACATTGTTCGACCCATGAAGTTTCTCTATCCACAAGGCTTGTATTCGTGGGCGTGAGCTTTCTTTGTCATCCATTAAAGCATAATATTTTTCTGCTTGTTGCCAATCTTTTTTATGCACAGCTTCTTCAAACAAACTCGCATAATCATGCTTTACTTCTTCTGTTGCCACACTAGGCATATCTCCAGTTGGAATAACTTCCAACTCATGGTGATCGTGTGAACCCGACACATCATCACCCACCATACTATCATACTCATCCAGCCCCACAGCTTGGCTATCATGCTCCTCAGCAACTTCATTTTTTTTCAGCACTGTAGGCTTTTTATTTTCTGTACTTTGCTTACTTTCCCCACCTTCTATATCATCATTAAGCACTGGTTGTGTTACGCTTTTCTGTGCTTCAAACAATTTATTTTGCCATGCTTTCATTTGTTTTCTATAAAAATAAGCCGCAAACAAAACAATATTCAATACCAATAAACCAAAAAACCAATACCAAGCATTTGAACCTGTTTCAGACACAGGCTTAGCTTGCATGCGAGATAAAGCTTCCACCTTACGTCGCAATTGCCCCAACTCTTTTGTTAGAGCTTCCATCTTAGTATCCATACCATCGAGCCGCAGACTTTCTGCCATGGCTTGTTGGTACATAGGCTCCAATTTGTCCAGACGCTGCAACACTTCTGGATTCACTTGTGGTGTTGCCACATCTTCTTGCAAACCCAAAGATATTCGCCCACGAAATGATGGAGAACTGGCTTGTTTATTTTGCGTAGGCAAAGAAGTTTTATCTACTTTCTTTTTGCTTTTTAGTTTTGTTTTTGTTGCATACAACAATGCTTTTAAGCTTTGGTAACGCTCAGAGTTCACGAACTGTTTTACAGCAGCATCATCTGGTACTTTTAAAAACTGTCCTTTCTTAAGCTGGTTAATGTCCTGATTTACAAATGCTTCAGGGTTGGCATCAAACAATGCCAACATGATTTGTTGATTTGACCAACGTTTATCTTTACGTAACCTGTAAGCAATTTCACTCAAACTATCACCATACTGTACTGGTCCATAACTACTTCGCCGTGCCCAGTCATTCGTACGAGCAAAAGGCGCTTTATGTTTGGTAGATACTTGCGTAAAATCAGTTTCATTGCCCACAGGCTGTTGTGATGCAGTATATTTTACTGCTTCATTTGGGCGACTCACCCATGCTGTTTTTTTGGTTGGTTGAATATCCGAAGCATCTAAAAACAACTGTATTTTTTTGTAAAAAATACCCCTGCCTCGTTGTACTTTTAACACCAACACAAGAATAGCTTCATCAACCGCATAACTGGAATGAATATAAACTTCAGGCGTAGAAGAAGTATCTCTTACATCAACACGAATATCATGGTACGACTGTGGTGGTGTTTGTTCTAAATTGAGGTATTCACTTGGTGTAGCCAATTGCACTTTAAATTGTTGTACTGTTTCCCCTTTTTCCATGATTAAAGGTACACGCACATCAAGCGGCTCACCCAAATGGCTATGCAAGGATGCCTGACCAAAACCCATAGCAAATACTTGCTGGGTATAAAGCAACAAGAAAAACAATATTAAGGTACACTTCTTCATCGGCGCAACCATACCCAAAAATAACAGATAAGCTATTGTTTTATATGACGCAATCACCCAAAGGTAGTATTCAGTAATTTATATCACAATTCACTTTTCAAGTGCAAACGTATAACAACCACCCTATCATCAGCCCATACTTGCATATGATTCATCATATCGTTTTGGAGAAAAAAACGTGAACACACTTACAATAAGCTTAATATTGCTCACTATTTTACTCATGATTCTCTCGCCTTGGTTTTTACTCACCTTACGCAAGAAACAACAGCTCGAACATGAAGTGCAACTTCTAAGTGAACAACAGCATGAGCTTTCATTGTTGCGCGAACAACATCAAATTTTAACCCAAGAAAAGCAACAGCAAGCAACACTTGTTTCCGACTTATCCTCACAACTTAATCAAGCTAATCAGCAAAATGCAGTGTTAGAACAACGTGTTCAGCATAAAGATGAACAACGCAAAGCGATTGAGACAGAACAGCACAAAACAAACACATTGATTGAACAATTAAGAGAAGAAAACACCAAGCTACATACCAAGCTAGCCAAGTTACAAAGCGAGCATGAACAAATGCAACAAAGCCACATCGAAAAACTTGCTTTACTCAATGAAGCAAAAAACAAACTTAGCCAAGAGTTTAAACTACTTGCCAATCAAATTTTTGAAGAAAAACAATCTAAAATGACGGCTTCCAGCAAAGAAACATTGGATAGCATTATCAAACCCATGCAAAAAGATATATCTGAGTTTAAACAACGCATGGAACAAGTACATAAAGAAGATATTGAAGCACGCTCCGCACTTTCCCAACACTTGTCTCAGCTCAAAGAACTTAATGCACAAATGTGCCAAGACACGCTCAACTTAACCCAAGCCCTCAAAGGTGATAGCAAAGCACAAGGCAACTGGGGGGAAATGATTTTAGAAAAACTTTTGGAAAGCAGTGGTCTGCGTGAGGGTTATGAATTCAAACGCGAGCAATCTTTTGTCAATGATGAAGGTAAACGTCAACGACCTGATGTTATTATTGATATGCCAGGCAACAAACAAGTTATTATTGATGCCAAAGTATCTTTAACCGACTATGAACGTGCGATGAGCAGCCAAGATGAGTCAGAAAAACAACAGTTTATTCGCGCCCATTGCAAAAGTATTCAAGCCCACATCCAAACCTTAGCAAACAAACGTTACGATCATTTGGAAGGTATCCATTCGCCTGATTATGTATTGATGTTTATGCCCATTGAAGCGGCTTACTTAATGGCGATTGAAGCAGACAGCAGTATCTTTGAAGCTGCTTTTGATAAACGTATTGCCGTGGTTACGCCATCCACATTATATGCTACCCTCAAGTTAATTGAACAACTTTGGCGCTATGAAAGGCAATCTGAAAATGTTGCTAAACTCACCAAACAAGCAGGCAACTTGCATGATAAGTTTGTGGGTTTTATCGAAAGCTTTGAAGATATTCAAACACACATTAGCAGAGCGCAAAAATCTTATGATAAAGCCTTAGGGCAACTCAAAGATGGACGCGGAAACTTGATCAATCAAGTCAAAACCCTTGCCGACTTATCAGGCAAAGCAAAAAAAGAAATACCTAATCACCTCCTAGAAAATACTTCATCCATCAACAATGAAAAAGCATCATAAAAAAACACCAATGGCTGCAATACCATCCAATATTATAAAGCTTTCTGCCTAAGCAACATCATAACGCACCATATAAACAAAAAAGCCACCCAGAGGTGGCTTTTAAATTACATACAGATGTTTTTAATCATCCTTTTCATGTTCGTCCTCACCCTCATTCCCATCTCCACTATTATCGTTATACTCTTGTTTATCTTCATGCTTTACTTCTTCGGCATCATGGTGTTTAGGCTCGTTCATATGTTCATCTTCAGCTTGTGAAGCTGGTGCTGCATGCCCATGGTTTGTATTAGGTTGGCTACTCACAGCACCAATCATTCCACCAAGTATAGCACCTGTAATCACAGCCCTTTCTTGCTGTTTATTTGCACAAGCTGTAACCAACAATGCACAAAGTAATAAAATAAAGTATCGCATCCCTTTCCTCCTAAAAAACAACTTGCGGAAAACTGACAAGGTAAACAGTTTTTGGCTAGTGATAATTACCACTAGCGATAAAAATGAAAAACATGCAATCATTGTACAAGGCTGCTAAAATCCGCTCTATTATAAGTTTAAATGAGGAAAATATGTCTCTAAAAACAAATCGCAATCAACTGGTGATGACTGGTGTACAGGGCGGGGTTTCCCCTGCGCAAATGTGGGCTCCTTTTGAAGTGGGCAGCCAAGGTGAAGTCTTTTCTTGGCCTAGCACGGGTGGCATCACCTATAATGTCAAAGTTGGTGATTCCGTATTTGGTTGGGCGGGCGAACATATCGAACCAGGTGTTTCTTCCACACTTACTCATAAAAACCGCAAGTCTGAAGATGGTTATCAATTCCATGCTTGCTGCGGCAATCAGGCGCGTGTCATTTCAGGCGAAGCCAAAGGAGAAATTGGCACTGTGATTGGGCACCATGGTGGTGTAAATCATTTGATGATTGATTTCCCTGATGAAACTTTGGATAAACTCACTTGTGATGATAAATTTATGATTCGCGGTTTTGGGCAAGGCTTAAAATTTATCGACCATGATGATGTGTATATATACAATATCGACCCTGATTTATTAGAGAAAATGGGCTTAAAAGAAAATAAAAAAGGGCAAATTGAAGTGCCTGTCAATGTAATTGTGCCCAACTATGCTATGGGTTCGGGCATTGGTGCGCTTTCTGTGACCACGGGCGATTATGATATTCTTTGTCATGATGAAGCCATGGTCAAAGAACATGGGCTGAATAAACTGCGCTTTGGTGATTTTGTCGCCGTACTTGATCACGACAACAACTACGGGCGAACATTCAGACGTAATGCTATTACCATTGGTATAATTATTCATTCGGATTCTCCGCTTGCAGGTCATGGTCCTGGCATGATGACAATTATGTCAGCATGTGATAGCAAGCTTAAACCTGTCTTGGACGACAAGGCAAATATGGGCAATTACTTAAAGGTGGGTCGCTATGCTTAAAGTATTGATATACCTCATTATATTTATTTTTCCTTGGCTGTCATATGCGCAGATGTATAAAATTATTGATGATGATGGAAATATCACTTATACCGATATAGCCCCAAGTATGGAGGCAAAACCATACAAACCCAAAGGTATTAATGCCATTGATAATCCTAGTTACAATATGAATAAACTAAGTATGGTCATCCCCTATGTTGATAAAGATGGCTCCATGATTGTACAAGGTAGTGTTAATGGTATTGCCATGTCATTTGTTGTTGATACTGGTGCAACCTTATTGGCTATCCCCCCTGTGATTGCTAAACGTGCTGGTTTATATGATGTCACCTCTACCATGGTGACTACGCAAACTGCCAATGGCGAAGTTAACGTACCTAAAGTCAGCATTAAACTATTATCCGTTGCTAAAATTAAACTACCACATGTTGAGGCAACCATTCAAAGCATATCAACTAAAAATGATGAGCTAGGGCTGCTAGGCATGAGTTTTTTTAAACACTACAAAATGACTATCGACCATAAACTAAAAGAAATTCAGCTCGAACCAAAATAAACGGGTTTAAACAATGTCTTTATCCCGTTTGCATGTTGCCTGTCTGCAGCTGTGCAGTTCAGAAGATATTGATGACAACTTCAAACGCATCCAAAACATCCTTGCGCCATACCAAGCAGGAGATTTTCATCTTATTGTATTACCCGAAAATGCTATTTTACTCACCCATAACCAAGCCTTAAAACAAGCGGCTGTCCAAAAGGAAACTTATACTAAGGTCTATGAACACTTTAGCATGTTAGCTAAAACATATAAAGCTTGGCTGATTGCAGGCTCTATCTTGGTCAGTGACCCTAAAAACCCAGGTAAGTTTTTTAATCATTGCCCTGTGTTTTCACCTGATGGGGAGCTGGTGAACCATTATGATAAAATTCATTTGTTTGATGCCGACTTACATACCGAGTCTTGGCAAGAATCCACACATACTAGTCCAGGTAAACAACCCAGTTCCTTTGCAATAGGCGAAGTTTGGAATATTGGTTTATCTATTTGTTATGATTTGCGTTTTCCAGAGCTTTATCGGCAATATAGCGAACAAGGTTGCAATGTATTTACTGTGCCAGCAGCATTTACTGTGCCTACAGGGCAAGCCCATTGGGAAACACTGCTCAAAGCCCGTGCTATTGAAAACCAAAGTTATGTGCTTGCTGCTGCACAATCAGGACACCACCAAGATGGGCGTGATACCTATGGTCATAGTATGATTATTGACCCATGGGGCAAAACACTTGCAATATTGCCGCAAGGCGAAGGCATTGTAGCTGCCACATTATCATTAGAACACTTGCATGATATACGCCAACACCTACCTGCCCTGCAACATCGCCGACTGTGAGTTATCAAGTACCCCAATCAGAGCTTTGTGATGAACAAGTCATCAAAAAAAGTCGCTTTATCACCCATATTGCGCGAGCAACAAACAAAGCTGAAGCCATGCTATATATTCAAAGCATCAAAGCACAATATCCCGATGCCAGACATCATTGCTGGGCATATATTGCAGGCCACCCAACGGCAACCATAGACATAGGTTTTAGCGATGATGGTGAGCCATCAGGCACAGCAGGAAAACCCATCTTAAATGTGCTGCAACACCGTGGCATTGGTGAAATTGTATTGGTTGTGGTGCGCTACTTTGGCGGCATCAAGCTTGGTGCTGGTGGCTTAGTTCGCGCTTATTCAAGCTCTGCAAGCCTTGCTATGGATAAGCTTAAAACTATACCTATCGTTGAAAGCAAAGTATTTAATATCAAGTTTGACTACAACCTAGAAACCAATATTAAACACCTACTTGAATCGCAAAATATCGACATTCAGAAAGCGGATTATTCGACACATGTTTCACTAACCATTGTTGTACCCACCACAAATATTGAAAACCTAAACAAACAGTTAATTAATATCAGTTCAGGGCAGCTATCTCTTATTTAAGGGGTTGTATAAACTGTAGTGATGAACAAACGATGTTGCCTTAACCTTCTTCAAGCTCCTCGCTTAATGCCATCCAAGCTTCTTCAACTTCGTCCAGTTCTTGTTTAATCGCATTATGTTCTGTGGTGAGTTTGAGCAGCCTATCTTTTTCATTGGCTTCATAAAGTGCGCTGTCCGCAAGCTGTTCGTTCAGTTCAGCTTCTTGAGCATGTAACTTTTCTAAGCGTTGCTCTAACTTTTTAAGTTGATTGCGTTTGGGCTGCAAGGCCTTACGTTTTTCCGCATCTTCCTTGCGTTTGGCTTTGCGACTATCCCTTGTATGTTCGCCACTGGCTACTTCTTTACTTGTAGCTTCTGTATTTTGCTCAGCTAACCATTGCGCATAATCATCCAAATCACCTGTAAATGGTTCGGCTTTGCCATGTGAGACCAACCATAGATTATCACAAACTGTTCTTAGTAAATGCCTATCATGCGAGACCAAGACCATCGCCCCTTCAAAGCTTTGCAAAGCAAGGGTGAGCGCATGACGCATATCCAAGTCCAAATGGTTGGTTGGCTCATCCATCAATAATAAGTTTGGTTGCTGATACACCAACATAGCAAGCACCAAACGCGCTTTTTCACCGCCCGAAAACGATACAATAGATTCCAAAGCCATATCGCCATGAAAGGCAAAACCGCCTAAAAATAAACGCGCATCTTTTTCAGAAATATCAGGGTCAATCAACTGCAAATGCTGCACGGGCGAACAATCGCTGTGCAGTTGCTCAAGCTGATGCTGGGCAAAATAGCCAATCTTCAAACCTTTGGATTGCACACACTTGCCAGCAACAGGTTCAAGCTCACCTGCCATCAGTTTAATCAGCGTGGATTTGCCCGCACCATTCGGACCAAGCAGCCCTATTCTGTCGCTAGGCAATAAGCTTGCGGATATTTGCTCCAATATCAGCTTATCGTTATAACCAAAGTTTACCTTTTGCAGTTGCAACAGTGGGTTAGGTAAATAATCCAAGGGTTTAAAAGCAAATGAGAATGGTGAATCAATATGCGCTGGTGCAATCTTTTCCATGCGCTCCAAAGCTTTGATGCGGCTTTGGGCTTGCTTGGCCTTGGTGGCTTTGGCTTTAAAGCGAGTGATAAAACTTTCCATGTGCGCAATTTCGCGCTGTTGCTTCTCAAACGATGATTGCTGCAAAGCGAGCTGCTCTGCTCTGCGTAATTCAAAGGCAGTATAATTGCCTGAATATAAGGTAACCTTTTCTTGCTCTAAATGGGCAATGGTGGTCACTGTGCTATCTAAAAACTCTCTATCATGAGAAATGAGCAACAATGCACCCTGATAATTTTTCAGCCACTTTTCTAACCACAGCACGGCTTCCAAATCCAAATGGTTGGTTGGCTCATCCAATAAAAGTACATCCGAGCGACACATCAAGGCTTGAGCAAGGTTAAGGCGCATACGCCAACCGCCCGAAAAGCTTTGCACAGGATGGCTTTCCTGCGCAGGCGTAAACCCTAAACCGTTCAATAGCTGCCCTGCCCTTGCACGCGCTTGATAACCACCAATGGTATCCATGCGTTCATGGAGTTGACTTAAATCTAAACCATCTTGCTTGGCTTCTGCTTCCGCAATCTGAGCTTCAAGCTCGGACAATTCCGCATCACCCAGCATCACATAATCCACAGCAGCCATATCCAAAGCGGGCGTTTCTTGCGCCACATGCGAGATAGATAATTTCGCTTTGGTTCGAAATTCACCCTTATCTTCTTCAAGTTTGCCAAGAATTAGCGCAAACAAGGATGATTTCCCTGTGCCATTGGCACCTGTGATACCAATTTTATCTTTGGGATGAATAGTTAAACTGAAATCTTGGAATAAAATCTTTTTGCCACGGCGTAATGTGACATGCTCAAAATAAATCATTGAATATACTCATACATCTGAAGGAACCCGCCTCACCATTACTGCTGTGCAACCTATGCATTCAACATGAAAAATACAAAACATACGCAATAGTCACACCGACCGAAGTGCAGGTATCTATAGATTTCTCCGCTACGATCGAAATAACATAAGCCCACTTAGCACAAACTATAAAACTTCTTGTTCTTCGTGAGCTTCGTGGTGAATTAAAGCTTAAAGCGTTCAAGCGCATTGGCAGTAGTCGCTTCCTCCAAAGCTTCTAAGCTTATGCCACGCACTTCTGCAATGCATTCGGCTACATGTTTCACATAAGTCGGCTCATTGCGTTTGCCTCGCTTTGGTACAGGCGCTAAATACGGTGAATCGGTTTCAATCAACATAGATTCAAGCGGCACTTTTCTTGCCACTTCTCTTAAATCATCATTCTTTTTGAATGTAACATTGCCCGAAAATGAAATCGACATACCCATATCCAAAGCTTGTTTGGCAGCATACCAATCCGATGAGAAGCAATGCATAATACCACCACAGCCTGCTACATCTTCATCTTTGAGGATACGCAGCGTGTCTTCATCAGCATCCCGCATATGCACAATCACAGGTTTATTCACAATATGCGCAGCCTTCAAGTGTGTTCTAAAGCGAGCTTCTTGCACATCCGCAGGCAATGCATCTCGAAAGAAATCCATACCCGTCTCACCAATGGCTACACACTTCTCATGCTTGGATAATTCAACCAATGCTTCAACTGTGGGCTCATGATCCACCTCATGATTGGGATGAACGCCCACTGAAAACCAAACATTATCTCTGGATTCCACCAATTTGATGAGACGCGGTGTTTGCTCAATTTCCACAGCCACCGCAACAATTCTTGAGACCCCTTCATCTGCCATACGCGAAAACACATCATGCCTATCCTCATCAAAGTGAGGGAAATCGATATGGCAGTGGGTATCAAATAATTGCATTACTATTCCTTTGAACCACGAAGCTCACAAAGAGCACGAAGTTTTCTTTATTTCGTCATTCCCGTGAAAACGGGAATCCATGGATACCCAGTCAAGCTGAGTATGACATTTAATTTTATGCAGCGCAGATGGCTTGCAAGTGCGCCAAAGTCACATGATGCACATCAGCAAGCTTATGTTTATTGATAAGTACATCAACCGCAGACCTGTCTGGCTCACCCAGCTCGGATACCACCAAATCCGCACCTGTAAAATCTTGGTTGGCAGTGTAATCATTGATGGTGACCACGCATTTTAGACCTGCATCACGCGCTGATAACCAGCCATTACCTGAATCTTCTAAAGCAACCGTATGTTCAGCCGCCATTCCCAGTTGTTCCAAGGCATAATCATAAATATCTGATGCAGGTTTTTTATTGGGCACAATATCACCTGCTGCAAGCACAGCAAAGCGGTCAAACCATTCTTTGCCCAATGAATGTTCAATCAATGCATCCAAGGCTGATGGTGTGGTCGTGGTGGAAACACCAAGGGTAACCCCTGCAGCATAAGCTTCTTCAAGCAAACGCAATACGCCTGCACGCAATGGAATCAAACCATCTGCAATCAATGTTTGGTAATGAATGGTTTTACGCGCATGAAGCTCGGCAATCTTTTCATAAGGG
>JALWRX010000063.1 GCA_027080505.1 Ghiorsea sp. | reverse complement strand
AAAGATAATCTTCTGAATCAAATGTACTGTATTCACCTGTTTATTCACGAATATGGATTAAGCCCAGTTGCTCTGCCTCATACACGGCCTCGGAACGTGAAGAAACATGTAGCTTGCGATAAACACGTTTGATATGGGTGGAAACCGTGTGATAAGAAAGATTTAGGGTGTCTGCAATCTCTTGGTAATTTAAACCTTTGGAAATATAAATAAGTACATTTAGTTCTCGTTCGGTAAGTTTGGGTAAAGTCCCCTGCTGTACGGCAGTTATTTTTTTATCATTCCTAAAATGCTGCAACAAATGGCGACTTATGGCTGGGCTAATTGGAGCGCCTCCGTTTAATACCTCCATGATTGATTCACCAATATCATCTACACCTGTGTTTTTCAGCAGGTAGCCTGTTGCTCCAGCTTCAATGGCTCGCATCATATGGGTCTCATCGCCAAACACAGTGACAACAATTGATTCGATATTTCCAAGTTGAGTTGCCTGATTAATCAATTCAATTCCATCTCCATCAGGCAGACCAAGATCAACCAATAACACATTAGGTTTATGCGTAACAAGTAGCTTCATTCCTTCATTATGAAATCCTGATTCCGCACAAACATTAAGCTCTGGATGTTTCGCAACGGCACATGTCAATCGATCTCTTATATGCTGGTCATCTTCAACGATTAATACTGAAGCCATAACTAAATCCTCTATCCCTGAACTTTGAATACATTGAAATTATGGTATTTGGTATTATTACCTTAGTAAATTCCCCTTTGTGAGAAAGTAATTCGCCATGTATTTGTTATTCGTGCTGCTTCACAGTAATTGAATAGGATATATATGATATAATGTCAAGGAAGGGAAGGATATTAAAGTGAGCGCTGCCCAAAAAAATAGATTTGCTTGTACATAGGACACGCATGGTTAATATCAAACTCACATTGTTTGAAATTTTATTATTTCAGATGAATATAATTTGGCACTTTACTTGCATGTTAGCTATAATCTAATACTTATTTTAAGGTGTTAAATATGAGAGAGATGTGCTGACTAAATGAAACGTATTTTTACGGGCTACACGGTAGGTAAGGCTCAATCTGTAATTTTTCAGTGCCAAGTGATTCGTTTTGTTGCTGGTATTACCGCTCCTACGGTGCTTGTATTTGGGGGCATTAACCTTTTTCATGAGCATGCCTACATGGGCTTAATTGAGCTGGTTGTGTCTGGTCTATTTGCTTATTGTGCACTAGCATCATGTACTGCAAAAACATTACTGTTTCGAAGTTCGTTTTTAATTTCGCTATCTATGTTAGTTATGCTTGCTATATTTATTGATGGTGGCATCGCTAGTGGTGGTTCTGGTTGGAGTTTGTTTTTTCCTTTTTTAGCTGCTGTGTTGATCGGGTTGCCGCGAGCGTGGTACTGGATTATAGGTTATGCCGTTCTGTTGGGTATTATGATTAGCCTTCACTTTCTCAGTTATTATGCGCTACCTTATGAAAATGATTATTTATTATATTTTCTCTTTTTATATTTCGCATTTTCCTTGTTTGCAGCGGGTTTAGAAGCTCAGTTTGAACGCCTGCATGTACGTTATGAAGATACTATTCAAGAGCTTCATAGCTTACGAGAAAGTTTGGAGCAACATGTGCAAGAGCGAACAGCGGATTTGGAACAAGCCAATGAAAAGTTGCAAAATGAGGTGGAAAAACATAAAAAAACTGAGCAATCACTAAAAGAAAGCGAGCAACGTTTCTTTCAATCGCAAAAAATGGAAACCATTGGTACGCTTGTTGGCGGCATTGCTCATGATTTTAATAATATGTTGGCTGGCATTAATGCGAATTTATTTATGATTAAGCGTAAAACCAAAGAAGATGAAGATATGCAAAAACGCACGGGCGATATTGAACGCTTGGTCATGCGAGCATCGGATATGGTAAAACAACTACTAACCTTTGCCCGAAAAGATCATGTAGAATTGGTGTCATTTGATATGGTGCTGTTTATGAAAGAGGCATTTAAACTTGCAGAGGTTTCTATATCTGACAAAGTACAAATGCGGCTTGAAAACTATGAGCAACCACTACTTGTGCGTGCTAATGCAACGCAACTACAGCAAGTGTTGATGAACATGGTGAATAATGCGCGAGATGCAACGAAGGGTATGGAAAGACCTTCGATTATTGTCAAAGTTGATAAGTATTTTCCTAGCCTGCGTTTTAAACAGCATAACCCTGAGTTAACTGCAGCATCGTATGCTACGTTTACGGTGATTGATAATGGTCAAGGCATTGCACCTGAGCAAGTGAATAAAATATTTGAACCATTTTATACTACCAAAGAAGTGGGAAAAGGTACGGGGCTAGGTTTGGCTATGTGTTTTGGCGCGATTCAAAGTCACGGTGGTAAGATTCAGGTGCAAAGTGAAGTTGGCAAAGGCACTGCTTTTAAAGTGTTTATTCCTATTGATGATACGGCTGCAGTCGAAAAACACTTTGATGATTCAGGTACAGTATCTGTAGGTTTAGGTGAAATGATTTTGTTGGTGGATGATGACCATGTTTTGTTGGAATCGCAGAAACATGCATTGACTGCTTTGGGTTATGAAGTGCTTGAAGCTAAACATGGTAAACAAGCTGTACGGTTATTTGAGCAGTACCATAATCAGATTAGTTTGGTGGTGACAGATGTGACTATGCCTGTGATGGGGGGCGTACGTGCGGTACAAAAAATGCGAGAAATACAAAGTGATTTACGTGTTATTTTTGTAACGGGTTATGATAAGGATAATACCTTGGATGAATTGCCTAATATGGATGAGTGTATACTTGAGAAGCCATATACCATGGATAAGTTAAATAAGATGATTCAGCAGCAGTTACGTTAGTTGCTTAACTGTATTTAAGTTTATACCAAAACAGACCTAAGTATTCATGTAGCGCATGACCGCTGTCTGCTAATCTATCCCAACGGGGTAAAAAACTTCGTATATCATAAGTGGCTTGGTCTGTGAGATAATCGGTTGGAGCGGGAATCACGTTTAACCCTTGTTGTTTAAAGCACCAAACAGCTCTTGGCATATGCCAAGCTGAGGTAACTAAAATAACGGTGTTAATGTTTTCCTTTTTGAGTATAGCCGTAGTAAAAACAGCATTTTCCCACGTTGTGTTTGCTTGGGCTTCTTCATGAATGCGTCTTTCTTCAATACCAAGGTTGATAAGCCAGTATTTCATGACACTGCTTTCACTTGTAATGTGTTCATTTAGCGGTGTGCCACCCGTAGCATAGATAGATAAGCCTGTTTGTTTGGCAATTTGTGCAGCATAAAGGGTACGCATCATGCCAAACCTATTCAGAGAGTCTTTACCTTGATAATCGGAGGCTTTTTCTTGAATACCACTGCCTAATATGATGATGGCAGTATTATTCGGCAGAATTTGATTCAAATTATAAGCTGGATATTGATATTCTAAAGATGATGTGAGCATATTGCGAACAGGGCTAGTGCTGAGTAGCCAGAGCATGATAAAAGATGCAAGCGTAAGCCACTTCCCCCATCGTTTTTGCCAAAAGTATATGCCGAGGAAACCAAGAAGAATGAGGCTCCCTGGTGGGATAAGCAATTGGGCAATGGATTTACTAAGTAATAACAAGGTGTGCGGTGTGTTTAAGCAACAATGGATGCGCGAATTTCTTCTGCATGTTGTTGGCCGCATAGCTTGGTGACAAGGGTGAGTGCAAAGGCAACAGCAGTTCCTGCACCACGGCTGGTGATGATATTCTCATCTTCAACAACAGCTTGTTGCTGATATTGAGAAGAAGGTTGTAGTTGTTGCATATCCTTTGCAAAGGATGGGTAGGATGTCACCTGTTTGTTTGCGGTGAGCCCAAAATGTGCCAAAGCAACAGGAGCTGCGCAAATAGCAGCCACAGTTTTATTTTGTGCTGAATGTTTACACATGATGTCTTTCACGATTGCGCTTTCTTGAAGCAATTGTGCATTGGGTAAGCCACCTGGTAAAACAACCATATCCCAAGGCGTATTCACACAGTCTTGAATATGTTGGTCTGCGCCAAGTGTAATGCCAGAGCGGCCTACAACAGGTTTACCATCAAGGCTAGCCATACAGACTTCTACATCAGCTCGACGCAAAATATCTACAATGGCAACCAATTCGATTTCTTCTACGCCTGTGGTAAATGGTACAAGTACTCGTTTCATATTTGCTCCTCATACCCAGTCAGTTTTTCCAATCTGTCTTTGGCAAAGTTTAGAATCATTGTAAGGCTTAGCAAGTGGCATCGACTACAGGGGTAATCAGCAGGTGAAATATGCTGAAAATAACAGGTAGGATGAGGAGAGTATGATGTTAAAAAAACTAATGTTAATCATGGCTTTAGGGCTAATGTTTGGTGTTTCGGGCACTGCCATTGCGGGCTCTAACCCATGCAACCCATGCAGTATGAATAAAATGAAACATAACCCATGTAGCATGAATCCATGCGATATGAAAAAACATCATAAAATGAACCCATGCAATCCTTGCAGTATGAAAAAACATCATAAAATGAACCCATGTAATCCTTGTGGCATGAACCCTTGTTCCATGGATAACTCATCAAAAAAGATAAGAAGTGGTAGCTTTAAGAATTTCCAACAAGCTGCCACTGCGGGTAAAAAATTATGGGAAGACGAAACACTAGGTAAATCAGGATTGGCATGTCTATCTTGTCATGCAGGTTATAGTGATTTAAACCTAGAAAAACGTCAAAATTACCCACATTACGTAAAAATGGTTGATGATGTGGTCACACTTGATCAAATGATTAACTATTGCATGTTAAATCCGATGCAAGGTGAGCAACTTGAGCGTAATTCTAAAGAAATGACTGCGATTGCAGCATATTTCCGTGCATACCGCATGAAATATTTGCAAGAACATAAGTAAGAAACAATAAGCATAACAATGGGGGGTGATGTTTGGGTCACCCCCAAGGTTTTGTTATTTAGAGGGGAAACTTAACTTATGTGTTTTCGTCATATATTGAGCATGGTTGTTATTGTTTTGATAGGAGGCTTGCTGGTGGCAGCAGGTTGGCAATCCACATTAGCTTCTTATTGGGATGCACCTGTCGCTAGCGTAAAGCAACATCATGATTGGTCAGCCTTAGAAAAGAATATGCGTCCTGAAGCATGTGCGCAGTGTCATGAAAGTCAGTTTAATGATTGGAAACAAAGTTTACATGCTAAGGCATATTCCCCAGGTATGGTGGGGCAGTTTGCGGCTATGGGGCATGAGGCGGGCAGTGATTGTTTGCGCTGTCATGCACCACTTGAGCAACAATTGTTTGATTCAGATGCTCAGATGTTAAGCTCTTTAAAAACATTGCGCCAATTTCCACAAGGTGTGAACTTGGATGCAGATTTAGATGCACCTGAAGCCAAGCTGCCACTAAGACATTCAGGCGTAAGTTGTGCCGTTTGCCATGTCAGAGAAGGACAACGCTTTGGGCCACCACGCAAAGGCAGCCAACAAGAAGGTTTGATGACAGGCGCAGCGCATGGTGGTTTTATAGCGAGTCAAAAATTTGAGCAGTCGGCTTTTTGCGCCGAATGCCACCAGTTTCCTCAAAGTTATGCCATCAATGGTAAACCTTTGGAAAATACAGTGCGAGAATGGCAGCAAAGTAAGTTTTCTCAAGAAGGAAAACATTGCCAAAGTTGTCATATGCCAGATAGGAAACATCAATTTAAAGGCATTCATGACCCATCATTTACGAGGAAAGCATTGGATATTAGTGTATTTATGAACAAATATGACTTGCCAACTTTACAAATCACATCCAAACATATTGGTCATGCGTTTCCGACTTATGTTACACCCAAAGTAACCATACAAGCCAAGGCTTTGGATAAGCAGGGTAAGGTGCTGCAAACTTGGCAGTGGGATATGGTGCGAGAAGTATTTTTTGCTGAAGAAGGGTGGCAAGAAAAGAAAGATACACGATTGATGCCTAGTGAAACACGTATGTTTACGGTGTCTAAGCTTCATCAACAAGCTGTGCAGGTATTATTTGAAGTGATAGTTATACCCGACCAATTTTATAAAGGTGTATATCAAAGCCTGCTATTGGATAAGCCTGAAGGCGATGCCAAAGTATTGATTCAACAAGCCTTACAACAGGCAGAGCAAAATGATTATTTGCTGTATACAGGGCATGTTGAAGTAATGTCAGCTACACATTCGCAGTGAACCTTAGGGTATAGGCTATAAATTCCTGCTATATTCGATAAAATATATGTAGCTTTAATAGCTAAGTTGTTTTTGTGGTTGCTTCTTCCTCTACACTTGCCAAAGGCTCAAATAGTGATTGCAGCTCGGCCTCTGTCCAGAGGGCACTACCTTTACTACCGCTGCCATGAATACTGTCTGCTAAAGCACGTTTACGCTCTTGCATCTCTAATATTTTCTCTTCAACAGTGCCTATGGTGGTGAGTTTATACACGAACACGGGTTTATCTTGCCCAATACGATGCGCTCTATCTGTGGCTTGATCTTCTGCAGCTGGATTCCACCATGGATCGAAGTGAATCACGGTATCTGCGGCAGTTAAATTCAAACCTGTACCACCCGCTTTTAAGCTGATAAGGAAGATAGGTACTTCACCATTTTGGAACTGTTCAACAGGGGTGATGCGATCACGGGTTTGTCCTGTGAGTTTCACATAAGGTAAATCCAATTCATCACATAGGTTTTCAATCAAACGCAACATTTCTGCAAATTGAGAAAACAAAAGAATCTTACGACCTTCATCCACCATTTCGGGTAACATTTCTCTTAGCATATTGGTTTTAGCAGAGGGAATACCATCGGTATCCATTTGTTTCACCAAACGTGGGTCACAGCAGACTTGACGCATTTTCATCAAGGCATCGAGTACAATAATCTGACTCTTAGCCACACCCATTGCTGCTACGGAATCGCGTACTTTTTTCTGCATGGCAAGACGCACACTTTCATACAGCGCACGTTGCCCACCTTCAAGCTCAACACTGCGCACAATATTACTCTTAGCAGGTAGCTCTTTTGCCACATCTTCTTTCATACGGCGCAACAAGAATGGGCGAACACGAATATTGAGCGCATCTTGTCGCGCATCGCTACCATCTTGTTCAATGGGTTTGCGGAATAAGTTGCCAAAATTCTTTTGGTCGTACAAATAACCAGGCATTAAGAAATCAAATTGTGCCCAAAGTTCACCCAGATGATTTTCAATCGGAGTACCCGTTAAACAAATGCGATGGCGGGCATTAAATTCGCGTACCAATTGTGAAGCTTTGGCACGTGGATTTTTAATGTTTTGTGCCTCATCCAAAATAAGCATGTGGTAAGGCTCATCAATCAAAAAACCAGCATCACGTGGCAGCAGTGGGTAGGTGGTGAGTACAAGGTCGTATTCTGCAATATTATCAAAATAACGAGAACGGTGCGCACCATGTAAGACCAATACTTTTAAGTCAGGGGTGAATTTTTGTGCTTCTGTACGCCAGTTGTGCATTAAACTGGTAGGCGCAACGACCAAAGCAGGGTGCTGCAAGCGACCTTCTTCTTTTTCTTTGAGTATGCAGGCAAGGGTTTGAATGGTTTTACCCAAACCCATATCATCAGCTAAAATACCATGTACGCCTGTGCGCATCATCATTTGCAACCAGTTTAGCCCTTCACGTTGATAATCTCTAAGCTCGGCTTGCAAGCCTTGCGGTGGTTCAACGACGAGAGCTTCTTGGGTGTTGACCAAGCTACCGACAATATCCAACCATTTTTTATCATCTTTAATTTTAACTTTTTCATGTTTTTCTAGGTCTTGTTTGATAGCAAGCATTTGCACACCAGAGACTTCTTTTTCGACCACACCCGTTGTAGCAAAAAGCTCCATCATATGTTTAAGAATGCTAAATAACATATTGCCTGGTATGGATAACATACGCCCATCAACCAAAGGTAGCGGCACATGTTCCACATCTTTAATGGTGTTAAGCATGGCATCAGATAAACGCTCAGGTTCTTCTTTAATCCATGCGGCAATGGCATCAATTAAATCAATGGACTCTCCATCATCCATGGTTGCAGTGAATTCAGCCGTACCCATCAGGCCTTCACCCGTAACTCCGAGATTAAAGCTGGAAGCGGTCAGTAAATTATAGCGGAAGTGCTCTCCAATTTCGATACGGAAACCTTGTTCTTCCAATGCAGGTACAGTTTTTGCCATAAAAGTAATCCAGTCGTTATCGACTAGAGTGAAGTTTGGTAATGTTCCAGCTTTTTTAAGCTTAATTGCCATGGCGCGAGATGTGGCTGTTACCCCATGTGCTAAGAGTTGAATCATGGCTTGTTTTTCAAAGTCTTGGTCGCGCACATATTCGATAAGGTGACCATCTTGTTTGCTGCGTACAGGTTCATCTGTATCACCAAATTTGGTTTGTTCATCACCATATTCAAACCATACATCTAAACCATCAAAATATTGACCATATATATTGGAGTGAATCGCCAATGAGTCAAAAACGAGCACAGTGGTTGGTTGAATGGTTTCAACCTTAAGCTGTAAACGTTCAGGCTGAGGGATAAAGCTGGGAAGCTGTGGGAACAATACATCATCAGTACTGTTTGTAATATCTTGTGGTTTGAGTGGTAAAATACTAAGTAGTTCACGTGTTTGTTCAGGTGAACAGGGTTGCTCAACTTCACCACAGGTGTTTTGTGAAATATCAAGGTAGTGGGGTGGTGAGAGCGGAAGCAACATGGCTTCAGGTTCTGTGCGCAAGCTTAATGTTTGCACGCCTTGGGCATCCATATCCCAAAACCATTCGCCTTTGCGTTTGTCACCCATGGTTAAAGGCTCTCTATCTTTGTCCCACCAGTGGCAGCGTCCTGTTTTAATCACGCGCTCTAACATCTCAACACCAGCAATGCCTTCCAAACGAATGGTATCACCTGTTGAGGCAAAACTATTGGCCGCATCGCGCAAAATACGTTCATCCATAGATAAGATATAGCGTGGTACGCTGCGGATTAAGATACTTTTGCAAGAGTAGGGGGTGGCTTTACCATACTTATTATTTTTAAGCAGACGAACAGACTCAAATTGTAAACGCACACCTTTTTTGCCATCGGGTTTCAAAATATAAAGCAAGCGCTGGCGAACATCGGCAGGATATTCATCGCGGGATTGTACACTGGATGTTGTTTGTCCAACCACACCCAACCAATGGTGGAAGGGTACAGCTTCATCTTTTTTCTGTCTTTTCTTGCGTGGTAAATTGGAGTTTTCAGCCATAACGGCATACAATGTTGCTGCTACATGTTTACAGTTAAACTGTACAGGACATGAACAGTCACCATCAATATCGTACTCATCAAAACTGATAGATACCTTATAAGGCTTGGGTTTACTGCCTATGACTTCTGCTGTAATCGTTTGATTTTTTGCATCAAAGTTTAGCTTTTCAACATGTCCATTTTTGAAATATTCACGCCCACGTTTTAAATAAACATCATCAAGGTTGTCTTCTGCCAATGTTTGCGTGATTTCTACTGTCATGGTTGCCCCAGTTTTTTTATGATGTCGAATAAAGAGCAGGGCATTCTCATCAAGAACGTATAGGATGCAACAGCTAAAATAATGCTTGCTTTATGTTAGATAAGGTGGTGCCAAATGAAACGGGTCATTTGTTAAAATTTTAAAGCCCCTTGTTATAAAACAGCTTGTTGATGTACTTCTAGCCAAGAAGCTAAATCTATGTTCTTTTTGGTTAAAATATCACTGCGAATAGTATTGTCTATTTGTAGCCTGAGCAAGGAGAAGGAGCCACGTTGTTTTAAAGCATTGGTATTTTGTGTAGCCAAGCTTAACCCATTATCACTGGCTTTTTGGAACCACATTTCAGCAATATCTTTATCAACCTTGGTGCCTCGACCTTGGGCATACATATAGCCCATAGCATTTTGGGCAGGTGCAAAGTTTAAGTCAGCAGCTTTTTTATACCAAAACAAAGCTTTTTTGTCACTCTGTTGGATACCAGAACCTGTACGGTATTGGGTAGCAAGGTTGAACATGGCTTTAATATTTCCCGCAGAAGCTGCTTTTTTGAACCACTGGACAGCAATTTTGGGTGAGTATTTTACACCTTGTCCTTCTAGGAATAAACTTGCATATATATTTTGAGCAGCCGTGTCTCCTTGTTTCGCAAGTTCGTGGAAATAATCAGCAGCTTTTTTATAGTCACGGTCTATGCCTCTACCATTGTAATACAATACGCCTAAATTGTAGGAAGCATTGTGCTCACCAAGTTTGGCAGCTTGTTCATACCAATATACAGCCTCTTTTTCACTTCGTCCTACACCTCTACCCAAATTGTAGAAAAGACCAAGCATCATCTTTGCTTTAATACTCCCGTTTTTTGCTGCTTGTTTCCACCAACGGACGGCAGCATCATCATCAGGTGTTATCATATCTCCACGAGCATAAATAAGACCAAGGTTAAACTGGGCTTTGACATCTTTTGCTGCTGCCTTGTTTAACCAAGACACAGCTTTTTTTGCATTTTGTTGCTGTAAAATTAGGTCGACTGCATAATCATTTTGTGACTCGGTAACGCCACCACGCGCAGCTTGTTCTAACCATGTTTGGTAATGAAAGTTTGTTTGCGGTAGTCCCAGTTGTCCTTGGTGCAGGGCAATAGCTAGATTGTACATCACTTTAGGCTGTTTGGCTTGATTACCATGGTACAACCAGCGCCAAGCTTGGCTCACCTGTTGTGGGTTTGTGATATGTTGTTGTGCCATTAATGCAGCAACCATATAACCTGCTTTGACATGACCTTGGCTTGCAGCTTTTTGCAACCAATATAAAGCTTGGTTTTCTTGTGTTTGGGCGAGTGTTCGACCCAAATCATATTGGGCATCAATATGACCTTTGGTAGCAGCTTTGCGTAACCATATTAAAGCCAAGTTTTCATCTTGTTCAACAGCTAGACCTTGCTGGTACATAAGTGCAAGCATGTGTTGAGATGAGTAGTCACCTTGGTTGGCGAGGTCGCTTACTTCTTGAACAATACTGCTTACAAGATTATCCGCATCAGGCACATGTTTACTGGCTGCTTGAAGTGCCCATTTTAAAGCTTGCTCTAAATCTTTATCCATACCCAAGCCTGAGAAATATAGTTTTGCAACTTTAAGCATAGCTTCAGGGTATGCATGTTGCGCAGCTTTTTGATACCATGTTGCAGCTTCTTTCATAGATGTTTTTTGTGTGCCACGTCCGAATTCCAAGGCAACTGCATATTCGTATTCAGCTTGCGGCAGACCTTGTTTTGCAGCTTTGGACAGCCAATCTGCGGCAGCTACTTCATCTTTGTCCACACCTTGAGCAGCTTGGTACATTTCAGATAGGCGAAGCTGCGCTTTGGCTATACCTTGCTTGGCAGCGTTTTCATACCATTTGAATGCATCATCAAAACGTTTTTCTTGGTAGGCGAAGTTACCCAGTTGCATCATGTCTGAATTGGAGGACTTCTGTATATTATCAGACCCTGTAAAATAAAGCCCTGCACCTGCAAAGGCTGCAATAAAGAGTAGTGATAGAAGAACTTTCATAGACTAAGTTTACTCTACCGTGACCGATTTGGCTAGGTTTCGAGGTTGATCCACATCTGTACCTTTAAATCTTGCCACGTTATAAGCCAAATATTGTAAAGGAATTGAAGCTAATAATGGTGCACTAAAAAAGTCTCCCTCAGGAATATGAATAATGGCATCTACATTGGTGGGGTATTCTTTTTCGGGTATATCTGTAATCAAAATAACTTTTGCGCCACGGGCTTGGACTTCATGTAAATTGGAAATCACTTTGTCCAAGTGATATTGCCGCAAAGCTAAGACAATGACGGGTAAATTTTCATCAATGAGGGCGATTGGTCCGTGTTTCATTTCCCCTGCAGGATAACCTTCAGCATGCAAATAAGATATTTCTTTGAGTTTTAATGCGCCTTCAAGAGCCAGTGGATAACAAGGACCACGACCTAAGAACAATGCACCATGTGACTGTGAGAAAAGTGGTGTGAGTTTATCAAATATGGGGGTATTGTTTAATAAAGCTTCAATACCTTGGCTGGCATCAAACAAATATTGGATGTGTTTGGAGGTCTCTTCAGGAGGCATTGCGCTAGCATTGGAGGCAAGTTTAAGTGAAAATAATGCCAGTGCTAAGAGTTGAGCGGTATATGCCTTGGTAGATGCTACACCAATTTCAGGTCCAGCATAAAGTTCGATGACACCATCCGATTCGCGAACCATGGATGATGAAGCGACATTACAAAAGACCAAGGTTTTGTTTTGTGGCGTTTGTCGTTTAAATAAACGCAGAGCTTCTAAAGTATCCGCTGTTTCCCCTGATTGGGATAAGGTGATAAACCAAGTGTTATCACCAATCACAGGGTCACGGTAACGAAATTCTGATGCCACATCGACTTCTACAGGTATTTTTAAATAACGCTCTAACCAATATCGTGCAGTAAGGGCTGCATGGTAGGATGTGCCGCAGGCTACCATAATGATACGAGATGGAAGTGGGTTATTTTCAATAAATGCAGCTTGAGGAAAATGAATATTTTGTTTGTCTGGCACATAAGCATTGAGAATATCAAGAAAAACACGAGGTTGTTCATGGATTTCTTTAAGCATGTAATGGGCATATGGACCTTTTTCCGTAGCAGCAACCATTTCAGGCATAGGCTCCCATTGAATAGCGGCTTGGCTGCCATCCTCATTGAAGATATGGATGTGTTCTAAGTCTGACCAACCCCATTGTCCTTCTTGAAGGTAAATGACATGGCTAGCAA
Organism: Ghiorsea sp.; assembly: GCA_027080505.1. GTDB lineage: Bacteria > Pseudomonadota > Zetaproteobacteria > Mariprofundales > Mariprofundaceae > Ghiorsea. The sequence goes on along the minus strand of JALWRX010000063.1, from coordinate 5,650 downwards.
CCGTGCCAACAGCCAATGCATCGGATGCTACAAAAACACCAGCTTCACCCTTGGCTAATAGTAAAGGGCTGCCTCGCCGTGCAAACCAAAGTTTGTGTTCATTGGCTTGAATCCCCGCAATAGCAAAGGCACCTTGGAGTTGGTTTAAAGTATTGTGAAAAGCGATTTCAGGGTTGTTATTTTTTGTATACTCTTCTTGCCAAAGCCAAGGAATGGTTTCGCTGTCGGTATCCGAATCAAATGTTGCGCCTGCCGCAGACAAAGCTTCACGCAGTTGTTTATGATTTTCAATGATGCCATTGTGAACAATCGCGATACTTTTGGTTTGGTGTGGGTGCGCATTGCGTACTTCAGGTACACCATGGGTTGCCCACCTAGTATGACCGATGCCCAAGTTTCCTATCAGTGGTGATTGTTCGAGCAAGTGTTCAAGGTTGATAAGCTTACCCTTAGCTTTGCGGGTATGTAAGTGTTGTTCATGTTGGATACAAATGCCCGCACTATCATAACCACGGTATTCCATGCTTTGAAGTGATTGAAGCAGGATATTTTGTATATTGTTAAGCCCGACTGCACCAATAATACCGCACATTTATGCATCACCTTTTTTGGGGCGAACCCAGTTTTGTACATGTCTTTGTTCAGGACGAGCCGATAGGGTAAGACCATCTTGTTTAACTTGTCGGGTAATAATGCTTCCAGCCCCGATAGTGGCACCAGAACCAACTTCTACAGGCGCAACCAGTTTGGTATCTGAGCCAACAAATACATTATCACCAATGGTTGTTTGATGTTTGTTGGCACCATCGTAGTTGCAAGTGATAGTTCCTGCGCCGATATTACAATTTTCACCCATCAAGGTATCACCAATATAACTTAGATGATTGACCTTACTACCTTCTCCAATTACAGCTTTTTTGGTTTCGACAAAGTTACCAATTTTTACCTTGTCATCCAGTTGTGTACCTGGGCGTAGTCGTGCAAATGGACCAATCATAGCTTGATCGCCAACACTGGTTTCTTCTAGGTGAGAAAATGCTTCAATAGTAATATTATCTGCCAACCAACTGTTTTGTAAGACAGCATAAGGTCCCACGGTACAACCATCACCCAAATGGGTAGAGCCAAGTAATTGTGTTCCTGCTTTAATAGTGCAATCAATGCCAATATTCACCGATGCTTCAATGCGAACAGTGTCCGCTTGTTGTATAGTGACCCCTTTTTTTTGCCATTCGTGTGTAATGCGTTGTTGCATGATATTTTCAGCTTGTGCAAGTTGTACACGGTCATTTACACCTAACATTTCGTTGTCATCATGCATAATCACAGCTTGCACAGTGGCAGACCTTGCCAACGCCAAAGGTAAAATATCGGGCAAATAATATTCTTGTTGTGCATTATTGTTTTCGACACTATGTAAACATTGGAAGAGTAGGGTGCGGTTGACGCAAAAAATACCACTGCTGACTTCATGGATTTTGCGTTGTGCATCATTGGCATCTTTTTCTTCAACAATGCCTTGTACTTTATCATTGATGTCACGAATGATTCTTCCATAACCTGTTGGGTTGTCCACAATAGCAGAGAGCACAGATACGCCCGCATCACTATCTTGGTGTTGTTTAACCAATGCTGCTAAAGTTTCTGAGGTAAGTAAAGGGGTATCACCGCAGACAATAAGAACTGTATCTGCTGTTGTTGGTACGGATTGCGTTTGTAATACAGCATGTCCTGTACCTAGCTGTTCTTTTTGTTCTACCCAATGCAAGTTTTCAGGTTCACCGATGTGTTTTTTGACTTCTTCTATGCCGTGACCTGCTACAAGACAAACGGACTCAGGTTGTAAGTCTTCAACCGTATGCAAAACGTGTGACAACATGCTTTTGCCTAAAACATCATGCAATACTTTGGGTTTGCTTGATGCCATGCGTGTGCCTTTGCCTGCGGCAAGAATAATAACTTGTAAACTTGAAAAATGATGCAGCATGTATGCTTCCCCAATATGCGTTTTTAATACGAATATTGAAAGCTTAGCTTACATTTTTATCAAGTCTAGCTGTGATTTTGTACGGTTGGTGGAATACTATGCCCTGCAGCTTGCATAGCGATGGCTTCTGGAAAGTTTTGATAATGTTGCCTAACCACTTGTGCTAGTTTCTGCTTGACGCTTTCGTCAACCAAAGCAGGGGATGTGCTAGGTAACGTATCAATAAGCCCTTGCAATAGTTTTTCTTGTGGTGCTGGCATTTTATCCACCCATGATTGCAACAAGTCTCGATCAACATATGCAGGTAGCGAACCCATAATACCAATATCATTTTGATTGTGTACGAGTAGCCCTGTAGTAGTTCCCCTATCTAAGGTAAGCACTTGGAAGAAATAAAGCGTATGGTAAGCTAACTGTGTATCTTTTTCCTTTGTTGTGGCTTGGCTTGCATGTTGTAAGCTGTGTTCTAAAATATTGATGTAGGTATCAATGGCTGCTTCACCAACACTTTGTGCTAGAGTAAAGTCTTTTTCATTATCCCCAGAGTTGTATTCTTCTAAATAGAAATGGGCAATACCACGGTGGCGCTCAAGTACAGGGATATAAAAGTAAGTGTCACCTTGTTGCTTAGCTGTTGTAAACTGTTCGGGTGCAGCTTGTTCTAAGGCATTAAGAAAAGTTTGTTTATCCTCAAGGCTATCATTGGAGGGGTTAAGGTCTGCCATGATGCGCCAATAACCTTGCCCACTTTTCATTTCTGTCCAACTGATATGAATATGCACGGATGGGGAAGTTGGGTTGTTGGGATGGATAATGGTGGAAATTGCTGTGGCAGAGCCCAGTTTTTTATCAGGGTTATCATCATAATGAACTTGCGATACATTGACTGAACCACGTCCAATCATGGCACCATCTGCTGTTTCATAACGAATGCCTCCGCCATGAACACCGTTATCTCTTAGCCATTCTACAGGTTTAAATTTTTGAGAAAGCCCTAGCTTATCAGATATTTTTTCTAAGCCTTGGACAAAGCGTTGTTGAAGCTGTGACACTAGATTTTCGGCTTGCTTTGCTTGAGTAGATGCAGCGTAAGTACGTTTCATAATTGATTAAACTCGCTTGTTGTTGATTTTTATAGATAGCTGAACTATGGTCTCTATACTGGATGGGTTCAATCACATATTTTCTTTAATGGTATTTTGGAGGGTTTTATGAAGAAGTTTCTATTGCTAACGCTAGGGTGTTTTTCCCTATTATTATCAGCTTGCGGTACAGAAGATGGTGGTCCTGCCACGATTAGTACAGTTGCGCCCCCTGCACCTGGCACGGTGATGGAAGCACTGTTTGAGCCATCGAGTGACCCTGCTGTGCCTAGTATTGTGCCAGTGCCTAATAATGCTGCATTTGCGGATTCTACGGATGGCACGCTCAACTTAAAAGACACTTATGGCAATCCCTATACGGATATAGGTGTACCTCAAGGCGCAATGAATACTTTGGATGGTTTCTCAACTGTTGCGCCGATGACGACCAGTTTTGCGGAAGCTTTAGATTCAACTTCGATTGCTGCTGCAGTCCATGTTTATGATGGCTCTACAGGCGCAGAGCTCTCATTTGGGCAAGATTACGTGGCAATACCTAATCCCACTGATGCTAAAATACTTGTGATTAAGCCAGTTAAGCCATTAAAAGGCGCAACGAACTACTTGGTGGTTGTTACCAGTGATTTACAATCAGCAACAGGCAAGCCAGCAGCAGCTTCTAAAATTTTTACATTGATGAAAAGCCCTGTGCCACTGGTAAATACAGCAGGTGTAAGTCAAATTCCGGGAGTGCCTGATGCGAATGCAGTCGCTTTGGAAGGCCTGCGTCAAACCGTAAAGCCTGCTTTGGATGTGGCAGCAGCTTTTGGTATTGCCAAAAAAGATATTGTAGTTGCATGGTCATTTAAAACGCAGACATTGGGCAAAGTGTTGGCAAAAATTCAAGCAGATAGCGCGACAGATCCATACGCATCCAATGTTGCCAACTTTTTGACTGCAGCAACCACACCAAGTACGGCTACGGGCGGGCTTGGTACGGTTGACTTTTATACTTTTGCCACGCAAGTCACGGTTGCGGCGGGTAATACAGCGCTTAGGGATGCGTACACTGCCTCTCCTACCAACTTTGATACCATTGGCAGTGTGGTTATAGGTGCAGTTAAGCTTCCATATTATTTGGATGCGGCCGCTACAGCGCAAGATACAGCACCGTTAACTACAACATTCCAAGTGGATAGTTATGGTACGCCAACAATAAAATCAGTACAAACCGTTCCATTTTTGATGACCATACCTAAAGGTGCTGCGCCAGCAGCTCTTGGTGGCAAATGGCCAGTGGTTATTTTTCAGCATGGTTTCACTGTGGATAAATCGGTTATGTTTGGTATCGCAAACACATTGTCTAAAGCTGGGTTTGCTGTGATTGCGATAGATGCCGTTTTGCACGGCGATAGAACATTTGGTTTGGACTTGGTCGACAATGCAACGGGAGCACCAGCTCCTAATGGAGATGGGATAGCAGACAGCAGTGGAAAACATTATCTGAATTTGAGTTCGCTGCTCACTTCACGGGATAATATTCGCCAAACAGTTGCGGATTTGATTCATCTTACACGTTTGTTGGAAACCCAAACCATGGATGTAGTCAATAACGGAACGGGGCTTCCAGCAGCAGGAGGAGATGGTACGCCCGATTTGATTGTGGGTACTGTTCCCGTTTCATATGTTGGTCATTCCAATGGTGGCATTCTGGGTACAATACTGGCAGGCGTGGAACCCGCCATCAAAACCTTTGTGTTCGCAAACCCTGGAGGAGATTACGCATCAATTTTGCAAAGCTCGGCAGCGTTTAGCCCTGTGGTTAATGCTGGCTTGGCAGCCAAAGATTCAGGGCTTGTTCCAGGCTCGGCTAAATATGATGCTTTCTTTTTTGCCGCGCAGACCGTTGTTGATGATGGTGATCCATTAAATTATGCGGCAGCAGCGGTTGCTGCAGGTAAAAATATTTTGTTGATGAAAACAAAAGATGATCTGGTTGTTCCTAACGCACAAACAGATGCGTTGTCGCGCGCGTTAGGGCTTAAGCAGGTTGCCTTAACGACCGCGGCTGTTGATCCGACAACAGGCAACCCTTGGTCATTGGGTGTGGTTGATGGTACAGCAACACCACAGGCTCCACCAGCTTTACCGCTAGGTGGCTTTACAGGTAGCGGCTTTACCTTCTTTACTCAGGGCACGCATTCATCGTTTCTAAAGCCTGACCCTGCCAATATAACAGGGCAAGATGTGATTACAGAAATGCAGTCTGAAGCGTTATACTATTTAAGTAGTGGGCTTCAGACTACGGGGGCAACGGTGTATATTGGCGCAACGCCATTGCCGAGTACAAATGCCGCCTCAACAGTGGTGCAATAGGAGATGATGATGAAACTTATAAAACAAGCTTCTATTTTCTGCGCTGCAACTGCATTATTGTCTTCTCAGGCTTTTGCCAGTGGGTTTATGATTCCTGAACAAGGAGCCAAAGCTATGGGCATGGGTAATGCTTTCGGTGCAATTGCTGATGATGCCTCTGCCAACTGGTTTAATCCTGCGGGTTTATCGTTTCAAGAAAACAATG
>JALWRX010000062.1 GCA_027080505.1 Ghiorsea sp. | reverse complement strand
TGCAAAGCCAGTTATCAAGCTGGATGAAGTTCAAGCTAGCAGCTCCCAAAGATGGCGAAGTCGTTGCCCGAAGTGTGCATGGTTTTATCTTGTTGTTTTCTTTGGTGATGGCAGCGACAGGTTTACAATTATATTTGGGGTGGAGCACAACAGCACCACAAACTATGTGGATAGAGCTTGTTGCAGAGGTACATGAAGCTGCAGTGACAGTGTTGGAAGCACTACTTGTAGCACATGTCTTGGCTGTGGTACTGCATCAAATGCAAGGGCATCATATTCTTGCGAGGATTAAGCCTTAACGTTTATTTAAGAGCAGTAAAATCTTATTAAATGTTTGTTTATGCTCACCCAGTGTTCCAAATATTTCTCTATCAACAGATTCAATAGCTAAGATTGTTTGGGGCATGATAATAAGTGATTTCTTTGTTAAGGATAAGGCTTTGATGCGCGCATCCTTTTTGCTTTGATTGCGCTTAACTAAGCCACGTTCTTCCAATTGGCGCACAGCTTTAGAAAATGCCATTTTATCAATGCTCATAAGTTGTGTCACTTGCGCTTGAGAAGGTTGAATACCTTGCTCTTCAAACCAGGCAATGGATGCCATCATGACAAACTGGGTGTGAGTGATATGATAAGGTTCTAGGGCTTTATGAACCCGTTTTTGCCATTGTTGGTGTAGTTTCCAAAATTGAAAACCAACACTTTCTTGCGGTGTTTGTATATCAAAAATGCTCATGACTTTATTCCTTAGATATGATTTTCACACTGGTTTTTTAAGCTTTGAAGTGCGATTGGTAAACCTTTTTTGATATTCTTGCCTATCAAGTTACCAAAAATAGGGCTAAGTAGCCCATTGAAGTGAATAGTATGTATAACTTGGATACCATTTACTGTGGCTTCAAGTTTGTGTTCAAACACCAATTTACACAATGGAAGCATACTTTCTGTTGTAAAAGATTGATTGAGCGTTACTTCTGTAAGGGTAAATGAGCTTTGTGGACCATGTGTTGGCTGTAATATACCACGTGTACCCACGATAAAAGCACCATCTAGGCTTGCTCTTTGCACATCACTATCCCATGTATGCCAGTTTTCAACATCTTGATACTGCTTAAAAATATTACTTGCTGATGTGTTTATAATGATTTTTGACTGAAACTGCATACTTTTCACCTCACGAAGAGAGAAAGGTAAAGTAGTTTACTAGCAACGTCAAATATTATTCCTTTAACATCTGTTGAATAGCATAACCTGCTGCCATAAAACCAAAAATATTAGGTAAATAAGAAATCGTACCATTGGTAGCGCGAGGTCTGGCATCTGGTTCACCTGGAATAGGCTCATGAGGCAAGGCATTGATGGCGGGTTCGGATGAGAAGACTACAGGGTAATTCAAGTTACCCCCCAGTTTCCGCAAGTGACCACGTAATGCTCTGGCAAGTCCGCAGGTGTGTGTTTTTTTCAATGTGGTAACTTTAGCTTTGGTGACATCAGTGCGCCCACCAGCACCAAGTGCTGTAATTACAGGGATACCTGCTTGTTGGCAGGCATAAACCAGAGCTGCTTTGCAAACAATAGAATCAATGCAATCGAGCACATAATCGGGTTTATAAAATGCGAGTAATTCATCTACGTTTTCAGGATGAATAAAGTCATCATGAATATTCACGGTTGTATCAGGGTTGATATTGGCAATGCGTTCTGCAGCAATCGCTGTTTTTTTATCGCCAATATTGGATTGTAAGGCAATCAACTGGCGGTTCAGGTTGGACAGACCCACGGTGTCATGGTCAATCAATGTGATGTGACCAATACCAATGCGGGCAATGGCTTCTGTGGCAGCACCGCCCACACCACCTAGTCCAATAATCATCACATGTTTATTCATAATACTCTGTAGCCCTTGCTCACCAATGAGGATATGGGTGCGTTCATGTAGCATATTGGATGTTGGGCTCATAAGTTAAATAGTTCCTGTGTATTTTGGCTGCAAATGTTTAAAATTTCTTCGGGTTGTTGTCGGCGAAGCTTAGCCACGATATTGGCAACTAACATCATTTCTTTGGGTTCATTACGGGCATGTTTACCCAAGCCATCGGGTGAATCGGTTTCCAATAAGATAGATGCTAAGGGCAATTGGGTAACCAAGTCTTTTGTTTTGTTGGGGTTTGCGCGAATAAGGCGTGTGCCAATGGCGATATGAAAGCCTAGTTTGATGAATACTTGAGCTTGTTGCAAACTACCTGAGAAACCGTGAATCACACCACGTGTTTTGGGATGTTTTTTTAAGCATGATGCAACCTTGTCGCCAGCTTTCACACTATGGATAATCAAGGGCAAATCGTGCTTTTCTGCCAGTGCTAATTGGGCTTCAAACCACCATAATTGAGTGTCTTGTTTGGGTTTGTTGGGCATAAAATCTAGTCCACATTCGCCAACAGCAATGGCATGATCCAATAAATCATCCAATTGTTCCAAATGTGCTTCTTCATGCAAATCACAAAACCAAGGGTGTACACCATAAGCATGAAAGGTATTACTATGTTCTGTTTGGATGCGTTGTTGTTCTTCCCATTGGTGGAAACCAACGCTAGGCACAATAAATTGTTGGATGCCAATATCATGGGCTTGTTGCAATACTTGGGGTAAATCATGGCTAAAACTCACATGATCAAGGTGGCAGTGGCTATCTATCCATGCCATGCGTTATTCCTTACGTTTTATCCAAACCAATACAGCAATCCCCGCAATAATCATGGCAGACGATTGCAGCATACCCATGGTGATATTGGCAAAGATGAAGCCAAGTTGCGCATCGGGTTCACGGAAGTTTTCACAAAATATGCGTGCTGCTGCATAACCCAATAAAAAGATGGCAATGCGTGTACCAACTGCCCAATTTCTTTTGCGGGTAAACCATAAAATGATAAAGAGCAGTAAACCTTCGAGTGCCATTTCATAGAGCTGACTGGGATGGCGAGGTAAATTATCAGCATGAGGGAAAATCATTGCCCAAGGTACTTGTGTTGGGTCAGCAACACGCCCCCAAAGTTCACCGTTGATAAAGTTACCTATTCGCCCGAAGGCTAACCCAAGTGGGGCAACCACGGCAAAGCGGTCAAGTAATTCTAAATAGGGTAAACCAGCACGTTTGCAGTATATATAACCAGCAAGTACTGAGCCTAAGAAGCCGCCATGAAAAGACATGCCGCCATTCCATACATAAAATACTTCGATGGGATGCTCTAAATAATAAGAAGGGTTATAAAATAAGACATACCAAAAGCGACCACCCAAAATCACGCCAAGAATCAGCCAAGTAAATAAATTTTCAAATGTTTCCGGGTGAACCACAGTGCCCCAAAGATGTTGTTCTTTAAGTTGAATTTGCACCAGCTTCCAAGTTGACATGAAAGCAAACACATACATTAAACCATACCAATGTATGGCAATTGGCCCAAGCTGCAGGGCAACAGGGTCAATTTGCGGGGCTAGCATACGATTACCATACCATCCATAGTAGCACACTGCCTAAAATAATGCGATAGATGACAAAAGGTCCCATGCCTACACGGTCTAAGAATTTGAGGAAGTAGTGGATACAAATATATGCAGAAACTGCTGAGACCACATAACCAAGAAGCAAGGTATCAAGGCTGGCTGCTTGATTGGGTTGTTCTATCCAATCTTTGATTTTTAAACCGCCAGCCAAAAAAATCACGGGTATGGATAATAAAAAGGAAAACCGTGCTGCAGCTTCACGTGTATAACCTAAAAACAGTGCCGCTGTCATGGTGATGCCAGAGCGAGATGTGCCTGGAATTAAAGCAACGGCTTGTGCCAAACCAATAATCATGGTGTCTTTCATACCCCAAGCTTGCTCACCACGCTCGCGTTTGCCCATGTTATCTGCTGCCCAAAGTAATAAACCAAAAACAATGGAGGCAATACCTATGGTTTCAACCGAGCGTAAGTCATGTTCGATATAATCTTTAAGTGCTAAACCAGCAATGCCTACAGGAATAGTGGCGAACCCAATCATCCATGCCATTTGTCCATCGCGGTTGGCTTTCCAATCACGTTTTTTGATGGTTTCAGCCATGCCAAGTATCATTTTAGCTAAGTCACTGCGAAAATAATAGACAATGGCAGTCAGTGTTCCCCAGTGTACCATGCAATCAAAAGCTAGACCTTGATCTTGCCAAGTGGACACAAGTGGAACCAATGCCAAATGCCCTGAGGATGAAATCGGTAAAAACTCAGTTAACCCTTGAATAAGTCCAAGAATAACAGCTTGGAAGGCACTTAAAGGTTCACTCATGACGTACGGCGTTGTTGCACAGCTTGTGATAAGGTTTCTAACATAGGTGCAGTATCATCCCATGAAATACAGGCATCTGTGATGCTTACCCCATATTGAAGTGGTTTGTTCGGCTCATTGTTTTGCCTACCTTCGTTTAAATGGCTTTCAATCATTACACCTTTGATGTGTTGGTTACCTTTTGCGATTTGCGAGGATACATCTTTACCCACCTCAATTTGTCGCTTGTGTTGCTTGAGCGAGTTGGCATGGCTAAAATCAATCATTACACCTGAATCAATGCCTGCTTGTTCCAGTTTGTTGACCGCCAAAGCAATGCTATCGGCATCATAATTGGGTTTATCATTACCACCCCTAAGGATAATATGACAATCTTCATTGCCGCTGGTGGAGAAAATTGCGGACTTTCCTTCTTTGGTTAGGGATAAGAAATGATGGGGGTGTGATGCGGCATTGATGGCATCAATAGCAATGCTAAAGCCACCGTTGGTGCTATTCTTAAATCCAACAGGGCATGACAAACCTGATGCTAACTCTCTGTGACCTTGGCTTTCGGTTGTGCGTGCGCCAATGGCTCCCCAACTGACCAAATCTGCAACATATTGAGGTGAAATCAGGTCTAAAAATTCAGTGCCAGCAGGCACGCCCATATTGTTGATGTCTAACAACAGTTCACGAGCTTTACGAATCCCTGTGTTAATATCAAAGGAGCCATCCAAGTGGGGGTCGTTAATCAAACCTTTCCAGCCTACTGTGGTGCGCGGTTTTTCAAAATAGACACGCATGACAATGAGTAGGTCTTGTTCATATT
>JALWRX010000061.1 GCA_027080505.1 Ghiorsea sp. | reverse complement strand
ACTTGAAGCTTAACACCGTATGTGAGGAAGCATCCTGCCCCAATATTGGTGATTGCTGGAAACAAGGCTCTGCAACATTTATGATTTTGGGCAAAGTCTGCACTCGTACTTGTGCCTTTTGTGATGTGGCAACGGGAAAACCAGACGCAGTTGACCCCAATGAAGCGGTAAATCTTGCTAAAGCAGTCGCTGAAATCGGCTTAAAACATGTGGTGATTACATCCGTGGATAGAGACGACCTTAAAGATGGTGGTGCAGGTCATTATGCTACTGTGATTCGCGAGCTAAAAGCAAGGCAACCTAATGTAACCATTGAAATTTTAACCCCTGATTTTCAACGCAAACCTAATGCATGCTTGGATACCATTATGGATGCGAAACCTGATATTTTTAACCATAACTTAGAAACAGTACCGCGTTTGTATCGTTCGATTCGCCCTGGCGCACGTTATTTCACCTCGCTTCGCTTGTTGCAACGCGCCAAAGAAATTGACCCTTCTGTGGTCACCAAGTCAGGTATCATGGTTGGGCTTGGTGAAGAAAAGGATGAAGTATTACAAGTGCTTGATGACATGCGTGAAGCAGGTATTGATATTCTGACCATTGGGCAATATTTACGACCTAGTGAGGCTCATCATCCCGTCATGAAATATTGGACACCTGAAGAATTTGACGACTTAAAATATATCGCTGAGAAAAAAGGCTTTGGCATGGTGGCATCAGGCCCTCTTGTGCGTTCGTCTTTTCATGCTGATGAAGTATTCCAAGCATTGAAGTTAAGGTGAGTCATTTAAACACAACGAAGCTTGCGCTTCATCTCACCTGCACCTAAAATGACTTTGACTGTTCTAAAGGAGTGTATCATGAAAAAATTAATTATGGCTTCTGCTGCCGCATTATTACTTAGCACTGTACCATCTTATGCCGATACCATGGATGATATTGGTGACACTATTGGTGATTTAACCAGTGACTTACAATATGGTGCGGGTATTGGCATCACTAACGCTAATAATTTATCAAATTCCTTTTTATTTTATGGGATTGCTGAAAAAGAATTGGATATTGATACAGGTGATATTGCATCCGCCGCACAGGTTCGCATAGGCACGGGTACCAACGCAGATATTCAAGGGCTACCTGCTGGAACAACGGGTTCAGGCGGTATCGATTTTTTAATTTCAGGACTATACAAAGGGAGCATGGAAGTTGAAGAATTCAATGTTTATGGACTAGCAGGGTTAACATTCTCATCATCATCTGCCTCTGTCACTTCTGGTGGCATCACCACAAACACATCATCAACATCAACAGACTTCACTTGGGGTCTTGGTGCAGAGTACGATTTAGATGCTGATTTGAAAGTTGCTGCTGAATACCAAAAAATTGATACTACATCGGTATTTGGTGTCAACGCCTATTTGGAATTCTAAAACATCAGTAATCATGGGAAAGCCTCTATATGGAGGCTTTTCTATTGTTTATTTAACAGCACCACAGCTTGCGCAGCAATACCTTCACCACGCCCTGTAAAACCTAATTTTTCAGTGGTCGTAGCTTTGATATTGATAGCGGTGACATCTAACATTAACACTTCTGCCAAGCGCACGCGCATGGGTTCAATATATTGGGCAAGCTTTGGTTTTTGTGCAATCACAGTAATATCAATATTACCAATAAGATAATCTAACTCTTGAATACTTTCTAAAACCTTCGCCAATAAAATTGTGCTATCCACACCTTCTAAATCAGGGTCGGTATCGGGGAAATGATGCCCAATATCACCCAAACATGCCGCACCCAAAAGAGCATCACATAACGCATGAATCAACACATCGGCATCGGAATGTCCTGCAAGCCCTAAATGATATGGAATATCTACACCACCAAGGATAAGTTTACGGTTTTCTGCAAAGGCATGCACATCAAAACCCTGCCCCACACGTATATTCATGATGACACTCCTTGCAAATGCTCCTGTAACCACAACATATCTTGCTTTGTGGTAACTTTTCGATTGTTGACATCACCTTGACTAATATAAACATCAAAACCCGCTGCTTCTAACACCGATGCATCATCGGTATGCAAATGTAATCGCTCTTTTTCCTGTTCAAGTGCGGTCACAAACCAATCTCGCCTTGCCACTTGCGGGGTTTGTACTGCCATAAGCGAACTTCTATCAGGTGTTTCTAATACTTTCCCATTCGCATCAATGCGTTTAATGGTATCATGTACAGGTAATCCAGGCACAGCAGCACCATATTTATCGGCTACTTTCAACACATCATCCAATAAAGTTTGCGAAGGCAGAGCACGGGCAGCATCATGAACTGCCACCATATCAATATCAGCAGGTAATGCAGCAAGACCACGCTGCATGGATATAGAACGCTCCGCACCTCCGACAACTGGGGCTAGCAAAGTAAAATCCCAATCATAGCCTGCAACTGCATCGCGGTACCAAATGTCCCTATCACCAATCACAGGCTGCACCACTGCAATATGTTTGGATTGATTTAAACTTTCTAATGTATGAACAATTAAAGGTTTATTCGCAACTTCAAGGTATTGTTTAGGAATCGCACTACCAAATCGTTTACCACTGCCCGCAGCCAGCAATAAAACCCCTACCTTCATGCCTTGCTTGTACCTTGCATCATCATAACGGCTTCATTTGCAGCTGCCACAGGATTCTCTGCTTGCAAAATGGGGCGACCAATCACCAAATAATCTGACCCCTGCTCCACTGCCATTTTAGGGTCTGCAACCCGCTGTTGATCTTGGCTATCTTGGTTGCCCCAACGAATACCTGGGGTGACTGTAATAAAGTCTGCACCACATACTTCCTTGATTTGTGCTACTTCATGCACACTGCATACAACGCCATCCAAACCAGCATCTTTTGCCAATTTGGCACGTTCAAGTGCCACTTTTAACGCTTGTTCTTTAGGCATAGTATCACTGGTTAAAACGGTAACAGCGATGAGCAACATATCAGGGAATGCTTTCGCAGCTTGGCTTGCAGCTTCCAGCATGGGTTGACCACCACCAGCATGGACATTGACCATGTGCACACCCAAACCACCTGCGCTTTCAATGGCTTGCGCCACAGTGTTGGGAATATCATGAAATTTAAGATCTAAAAACACCTTGTGAGTTTTGCTCAAATCCGCAATCAAACTTGGACCTTCTGCCACAAACAAACGTAAACCTACTTTTAGCCAGCCCACACTTTCGCCAAGTGTATCCCGCATCGCCAGAGCCTCAGCTTTCGTGTTTACATCCAAAGCCACCATAATTTTATTGTGCATGCTGTTCTTCTCCAAAAGCGTAAGCACCCTGCAGTGGCTCCATGGTACCCCAGTGATGACATTTCGGGCAATGCCAACGCATATCGTGCACCTGCACACCACATTGCTTACAAGCAAACATTTTACTTAATAAACGCCACTGTCTTGCTTGTTTATGCAAGTTATCTGAGTCTTCTTGCAATGCCATCAAGCGCAATTCATGACGCAAGCTTAAATCAGAAAGGTTTAATTCTTTTTGTAATGCTATAGCTGTTGGTAAATCGATGGTCTTGGCAACTTGTTCAACCCAAGCTACACCCAGTTCAATATCCTTATGCGTTTGCCAATAGTTCAATAAAAATGGTTTCGCATGCTCATTATAAAACGTTAAGTTTTGTAACAATACTTTAGGTAATAAGACATGATGTTCTTTTTTTGCATCAGATAAAAAAGACTCCACTTGTTTTACAGCTTGCGCAAAATCATTTTCTTTTTGTAATAATTCAATGCGCAATAAATGTGCATGCGAACAGCCTATTGAAAGTTTAAGTGCTTCTTCCAATAGTGCTTCAGCCAAAGCCATATCATGTTTAGCCAGTGCCTCTTCTGCCATTTCAACTTTGAGATAAGCCCGATGTTCATGGTATGATTGATTTTCAACTTGCTCCAAACGGCTCACTAGCCATTCAGCCTCATCCCATTCATTGCTTTGCTCTCGAATACGCAAACAAGCATGTAATGACTCAAGATGATCAGGTTGTATAGCCAAGGCCTTGGCATAATGTGTAAGCGCCCTATCCAACAACCCCCCAGCTTGAAAGTCTCGCCCAAGTGATACATAAGCTTGAAACTGAAACTCTAAAGAAACTTCAGGTCTCGCCAATAAGTTTTGATGAATACGCACTGCCCGCCCATATTCACCTTGAGTGCGAAACATTTCGCCCAATGCCATATACACTTCGGCTGATTCAGAGCGGATTTTGGCAACTTGTACCATTTCTTGTAGGGCTTGATCAGGTTTATCGGAAAGTAAATAATTGATACCACGAAGCAGAGGTGTAACTCGCGTATCTTCAAGCTCATGTTCTAATGTTGGATCAGTAAAATCCAAATCATCTTTTTTCTTCCACAATAAGGCTGCAATCACCAAAGCTGCAACCGCAACAATAATCAGCAAAAAACTGTTCATAAGTCATCTTGCAAAGGGATATTGCGTAAATTTTCAACTTCTTGATTCAGCAAAGCATTTTCTTTGCGAAGGTATTTGATTTCTTTTTTATGTTTACGACGTGAAAAACTAAGTGCTAATAAACCACCAGCAAAGCCCAATAAAAAGGACATAACTACAGGTAAAAACAAGGGCATATCATCTGATTGAAAATTCAAAAATGATAAATGCACTGGCATCATATTTTCAAAGGCAAAAGTCACCGTAAAAAGTGCCAACGCTATGCTGACACTAATATTAATCCAATTCATCTCAACTTTCCCCTTGAAAAGTTAAACTATTTATGGTCAACACGTTCCCTTAATTCTTTACCTGGTTTAAAATGTGGTACTGCTTTAGCAGGCACAAATACGGACTCCCCAGTTTTAGGATTACGACCAGTACGAGAATCACGATTCTTGATACTAAAGCTACCAAAGCCTCGCAACTCAACGCGACCGCCTCGTGATAATTCCTCAGAAATCGCAGAAAAAACAGTACTCACCACAACTTCAGCTTCTTTCCGAGTAATATCTTGATTGGCAGCTGATACCGCATCAATAAGTTCAGATTTTGTCATGCTCTACTCCCTCTTTAAAGCCATACACTTGGAATAACATAGGGTCAAAGTAAACGACCCTATCAAAAAACGCAAGTAAACTAGGCTTATTGTTTGTCCAAAAGCTTACGCTGAAGTTCAAGTGCCAATGCCGATGGCGCACTTTCTTGCTGAACTTGTTTGGCATAATGTTTTATCGAATCTCTCTCTTCATCACGCAACAATTGACGAACAGAAAGCTCAACACGTTGACGACGACGATCCACATCAACAATTTTCGCTTCTACTTCATCACCAACGGATAATGAGCCTTGTTCACGTGGCATTTCACGCTGCGCCAAACGTGCCACGATACCATCAGCAACTTCTACCAAATAAGCATTGGGCAAAACTTCAACAACTTTACCATTGACTGCTGTACCACGTTTGGAACCGTTGATAAATGTATCAAAAGGATTTTCAGTTAACTGCTTAATACCCAAGGCAATGCGACCACGTTCAACATCGACACCAATCACAGCACACTCAACTTCTTGCCCTTTTTGATAATCTTGAATCGCCTCATCACCAGGTTTATCCCAAGAAATATTACCAATATGTACCAAACCATCCAACTCGTCTGTAAGACCAACAAAGAAACCAAAGTCTGAAATATTTTTGATTTTACCCGTAATCTTTGAGCCTGCAGGGTGCTCTGCCATCCACACTTGCCAAGGGTTGTCACTGACTGCTTTTAAGCTCAAACGCAAACGTCTTTCTTCAGCATCAAAGTCAATCACAGCAACATCAACCACATCACCTTCAGATAATACTTTTGCAGGTTCAACATCTTTACGTGTCCAACTCATTTCCGAACGATGAATCAAACCATCTACACCTGGTTCTAGCTCAACAATGGCACCTGCTTTGATAAGTTTACGCACTGTACCTGTCACCTGCATGCCGCTTTCGTAAGTTTCAGATACTTTTTTCCATGGGTCTTCAATCAAGTTTTTTGTTGAAATGGATACTTTAGCCGTATCCGCATCCAACTTAATAATTTCTGCAGTCACACTCTGACCTACACTTAACATTTCAGCAGGGTTATTGATATGTTTCCATGCAATATCTGACACATGTAAAAGGGCATCAAGACC
Source organism: Ghiorsea sp. (assembly GCA_027080505.1). Lineage (GTDB taxonomy): Bacteria > Pseudomonadota > Zetaproteobacteria > Mariprofundales > Mariprofundaceae > Ghiorsea. Next base: position 12,691 of record JALWRX010000061.1, on the reverse strand, counting down.
ACCAAGGTCAACAAAAGCACCAAAGTTTGTTAGACGTTTAACTGTACCTGTAACTTTACTACCCAACTCATGGCTAGCAAAAAATGCTTCACGAAGCACAGCTTCTTGTTCAGCCAAAGGTTGCTTGCGTGAAATCACCACATTTTCAGGGCGATGTTGTACTTCAATAATCGCAAAATCAAATGTTTCATTTAACAACTCGCCAGCATTCACAAAACCAGTGTCAGCTTCTGAACGTGGTAAAAATGCTTCTAAACCACCCAAATCAACGCGGAAACCACCTTTGACTTCTTTAACAACTTTACCCGAAATTGTTTCACCAGCTTCTTTGGCTGCAACAACAGCATCCATTAACTTGCGGCGCTTGGCTTGTAAAACAGACAGTTCAACACCCAAACGACCTTTACCAACCATCAGTGCTGATATTTCATCACCAATACTTGGCACTTCTTCACCAATCGCTGCAAACTCAGAGACTTTGATGACACCCTCACTGGTGCCTTTAAGGTCAACAGTAACCACCTCAGCATCTATGGCTACAACAATACCTGTCACATATTCACCACGTGCAAGCTTGGGTTGCTCTTCTAGCGAAGCTTCAAAAAGGGCTGCAAACGATTCTTCTTCGTTAGCAACAGCCTCAGCTGGCGCAATTGGCTCAGTGGGCTCGGTTGGTTGAACTTTTTGTTCAATAGTATCATCAGGTTTGGCTTCAGTGTTCATGTTTAACTCACTCATTTTTTATTAATCAACTTTCTTCGTTCTAAAACATTTAATATTCTATCAACAACATCATCCATCGTCATCGTTGTTGAATCGATATGAATGGCATCCATTGCTTTTTCCAATGGTGCACAATCCCTATCTGTATCTCGCTCATCACGCTCTCGCAACTCTGCTGCAATACGCTCCAAGTCCGCATCCATGCCTTTGGCTTTAAGCTGACTCCAACGCCTTCTTGCTCGCTCACGTTGGGATGCAGTCAAATAAAACTTGGCTTGTGCATCAGGCAACACAACCGTGCCAATATCACGACCATCCATCACGCAACCAAGCTTGGCAATATCTCGCTGCACATCCAATAAAGCCGCTCGAACTTGAGGCATGGCAGCCACTTTGGATGCGCGTGCGCCTGCATTCTCATCACGAAGCTGCGAAGTGCAATCCTTTTCAACATCCGCCTCTTTGAAGAAGATACCATCAGCCTTCCAAACCATGGAAGTTATCGCATTATCAAGCATAGATAACACGGCATTTTCATCATCCAACGACACCGCTTCTTCTTCAGCTCGCCAACCTATATAGCGATATAAAAGCCCTGTATCCAACACTGGCAAAGCCAGTTCCTCACCAATCAGTGCAGCAATCGTACCCTTACCTGAACCCGAAGGACCATCAATCGCAATTTGTAAACCTTGATTCACCAGCCATCTACTCATGTTTCTTCCCAACGCACATTCATACCTATGCTTTGCGCCAAATCTACAAAGCTTGGGAATGATGTGGCAATCGCAGCCGCATTTTCAATGCGGATTTCTTTATCCATTTTTTGTGCCGCAACTGCCATCGCCATGGCAATTCTATGGTCACCATGAGCATCTACAGTCACCCCACCCTTGAGGTTTGGTTTACCATGAATGATTGCGCCATCTTCTTTTTCTTCAATATCTGCACCACACGCTTGAAGGGCAGCTACCATGGTTGCGATACGGTCGGATTCTTTAACCCGCAACTCTTCAGCTTCATCCAAGATAAAGGTGCCATCGGACAATGCTGCTGCCACAAACAACACAGGAAACTCATCAATAGCATCTGGAATATCTTGTGGGTTCACCTTCATACCCTGCAAACGGGTAGCTTTCACACGAATATCTGCCACAGGCTCTGCACCCACAGTGTTTTCAGCTTCCAATGTTAAGTCTGCCTGCATATCCGCCATCACCCTGCGCCAACCATCACGCCTTGGGTTAATACCAATACTGTTCAATAATACATCAGAGCTATCAATAATGGATGCAGCCACAGCAAAAAATGTAGCTGAAGATGGGTCTGCTGGAATTTGCACCACATCTTTGGGTGCAGTGAGTTTACCACAAGGTTTTAAACGCGAAGTCAAAGCATCCACACGCTCCACATCTTGCCCAAACAAAGGAAGCATACGTTCAGTATGGTCTCGCGTGGCTTTAGGCTCGGTAACAGATGTTTCACCATCAGCAAACAACCCTGCCAATAATACACATGATTTCACTTGTGCTGATGCCACGGGTGACTGGAAGTCCATGCCTTTTAATTTGCCGCCACGAATCGACAATGGCATTTTATTACCACCTTCACGACCATCGACTTTAGCACCCATCATTCTCACTGGGTCTGCTACCCTTGCCATAGGACGCGAATGCAATGAAGCATCACCGACCATTACACTATGAAAATCTTGACCCGCCAAAATTCCAGTGATTAAACGTGCCGCAGTGCCTGAATTGCCTGCATCCAATACATTTTCAGGCTCTTTTAAGCCATATAGTCCAACGCCTTGCACTTCCAAGGCTGTTTTTTCTTTGTTCAGCCAAGTGACCTTTGCGCCCATAGCTTCAAACATGGCTGCCGTGGCAAAATTATCATCGCCAGGTAAAAATCCTTCAATGCGAGTCACACCATCTGCCAATGCACCCAGCATAATTGAACGATGGGACATGGATTTATCACCAGGAACCGTAATATTCCCTTGAAGTGCGTCTTTTGCAGGCCCTGCGATAAGTGTGCCGCCGATATTCATGTGTTTTCCTTTTCTCGTTTTGCCAGCCATGCATCTCTTGCATCTTTTGCCGATGAGAACAGTGCCGTTAAACTTTTTTTATCACTTGCCTGCAATGCCACCCTAATATTTTGCAATTCATCCATCAAAATATCAATTTGTTGCTCCAAGGCATCTCGGTTTGCCAAGGCAATATCACGCCACATTTCAGGTGATGATGATGCAATGCGTGTAAAATCTTTAAAGCCACCTGCTGCATAAGCCATAGGGTCAAAATCATCTGTTTTTTGCTTGTTGACGGCATTAACCAAAGCAAAAGCTGCCAAATGCGGCAAGTGACTGACTGCGCCTAACAATTTATCATGCTCAGCCGCTGGCATGGTTGATATATTTGCCCCTGCATCTTGCCACATCTGTTGTACTACATCTAAAGCTTGGGTTTGCGTTGTTTCATTCGGTGTAATAATACATAAGTGATCTTGGTATAATGTTGAAAATGCAGCATCTGCACCTGACCTTTCAGTGCCTGCTAAAGGGTGTGCGGCTATAAAGTGTGCATGATTAGGTAAATATTGAGCTGCGACTGTAAGCGCATGTTGTTTGGTGCTGCCTGCATCAGTCACAATCACACCTGCCTTCAATGCTGGTGCAATGGTTTGCATCACATGGGCATAAGCACCCATAGGCACGGCAATCACCACCACATCAGCATCTTGCACAGCATTTGTGAGTGAAGTTGTCCAGCTATCTACAATACCTAAGGATTGCGCGAGTTTAAGGTTAACTTCACTGCGCCCTGCACCAATCACTTTACCTACAGCACCTTTTTCTTTGAGTGCCAAAGCAAGTGAGCCACCAATTAAACCAACGCCAATGATTGCAAGTGTTTGAATCATGGCAACACCTTACTTAAAGCCATTAAAAAAGCATCATTTTCTGCAACTTTACCTACTGAAACTCTCAAAATATCAGGCATACCATAGGGTGCTAGAGGACGAACAATCACACCTTCTTGCTCAAGCTTCTTCACCAAACTCAAACTATCTTGGTGTTGAAACAAGACAAAATTAGCAAAACTTGGCGCAGCCAAACAACCTAAATCAGACAAAGCTTGCTCAAGCCTAACTCGCTCTGCTTTACATTGCGCAACTTTATCCATCACCCAATCATGCTCATCCAAAGCCGCCAATGCCGCAGCTTGCGCCATGCTATTAACATTAAACGGCTCTCTAAATCGATTTACCACTGCCAACAAATCCTTATCCGCCACAGCATAACCCACTCTTAAACCAGCTAGACCATAAGCTTTAGAAAAGGTCCTGCTGACCACTAAACCCGCATGATTCAAGGCATGAATACTATCTTCAAGCATATCCTCTACATATTCGACATACGCTTCATCGAGAATTACTACAATATGTGGCGGCAACTTATGTAAAAAAGACTGCAAAGCTTGTGTTGATAACAACGCACCCGTGGGATTGTTTGGGTTGGCAATACATACAACCTTGGTATGTTCATTCACAGCAGCAAGCATAGCATCCAAATTATGTATAAACCCGTCATGCTCAGGTACAGCAACACCTTTTGCCCCTGCAGCCGTTGTCGCTAAGGCATAAACAATGAAACCACGCTGACTATAAATAACCTCATCACCAGCACCCGCAAAAGTGCGAATAATAAGCTCCAATACTTCATTGCTGCCATTACCAAGCAGCAGATTCTCTTGATCAATATCATGTTTTTCCGCTAAAGCTTGTTTAAGCTCAAAACAATCGCCGTCAGGATAACGGTGTACTTCACATGCTGCTTGCTTGATGGCTTTTAAAGCTTTGGGTGGCGCACCATAAGGGTTTTCATTGGATGCAAGTTTCACTGTAGATGCCACTTGATTTATCACTTCTTGCTCACTTAAACCAAGCTCACGCAACATCTGAGCAATGGGTTTACCAGGTATATAAGGGTGCAGTTTTTCAGACTGTGCAACAGCCTGCTTCAACCAATCTATGCCCATTTAAAGCTTCCGAGAAACAGGACAAGAGCCCAAGACTTTCAACATCACACCGTCTTGTGCTTGAATTTCCTCTAATGCCTCTTTGACATTTGCATCATCCCTATGTCCTAGCACATCAATAAAAAAGACATATTCCCAAGCTTTTTTACGTGATGGGCGAGATTCAATGCGGGTTAAACCAATATTTCGGCTAGCAAAAGACTGAATCAGCTTGTGCAATGCTCCAGGTTCATCTTTGGTCGAAATCACCAATGCCGTTTTATCTTCACCTGAAGGTGGAGAATCATGCTGACCAATGACAAAAAAGCGGGTCACATTATCATGATGGTCTTCAATGTTTTTTTGCAACAACGGAAGCTCTGTATAATCGACAATCGAATATGGACCAATAGCAGCGGCATGCTTCCAATCTAAACCTGCATCACTACCTTGGCGAGCATCTTCAATCATTTTCGCTGCATGTACTGTGGATGATGATTCCATCAAAGTTGCCTGCGGCAAATGCTCTTGTAACCAATCATGGCATTGTGCCAAAGGTTGCGGGTGTGAAATCACCAGCTTAATATCTTCGAGTTTTTCAGCATGACTGAACAAATGATGATGGATAGACAACTGCACTTCCGCACAGATATAAGTCTCCCTGTCAAAATCAGCAAATAAATCAAGCGTATGCGTTACAGCACCTGCAAAAGCATTCTCTACAGGTACAAGCCCATAAGTCGCCCTACCCGACTCCACTGCATCAAACACAAGCTCGAGGTTGGCGCAAGGCATATAATTCACCGATGAACCAAATTGGCGAGTCGCAGCGGTATGTGTAAATGTGCCTTCAGGACCCAAGTACGCAATGGTCATAGGATGTTCTAAGGCGAGGCAAGCACCAATGATTTCACGGAAAATACCATGGATAGCTTCATCTGGAATACGGGTGTTATGCTTGCTCTCTGCATCAACACCATTTTTATCCAAAAGACGGCGGATGATAGACGCTTCCCGACTTGGTACATAAAAGGGTGTGTTGGCAGGTTGGTTTTTCTTATGTTCACCAACTTCCGAGGCTAAGGCTGCTCGCTCATAAATCAGTGACAACACTTTATCATCCACAGCATCAATTGCCTGCCGCAGTTCATCTAAAGTCTTGTTGGGTTTACCTGAATCAGAAGTAGAAGTCATAGGCGAAGCATAAAGAGACTGTCCAAGATAGGAAGCTTGAATTTCATTTTATCATATAATCATAAAAAAGGCTGCAAGTGTTTCCACTTACAGCCCCATTGATTAATAGCCAAGCTAAAGGTTTAAGACTTTTTAGGTGTAGCTCGTTTACGCTCATTTTCTTTCAATAAACGTTTACGCAAACGAATATTTTTTGGCGTAATTTCCACCAATTCATCATCAGCAATAAACTCAATGGCGCGCTCCAATGACAAGTTCAATGGTGGTACCAAATCCACTTTTTCATCCGTACCCGAAGCACGAACATTGGTCAGCTTTTTCTCACGCGTTGGATTGACCACCAAATCGGAATCACGGCTATGAATACCAATAATCATGCCTTCATACACCTTCACACCACCACCGACAAACAACTTACCTCGTTCCTGAATCTTCCACAAACCAAACGGTACGGTTTCTCCATCTGTCATGGAAATAAGCACACCATTGGAACGACCAGGAAGTTGACCAACAAAATCACCATATTCATGGAATACGTGGTTCATGGTACCCGTACCACGGGTATCAGTCAGAAACTCAGAAGTATAACCAATCAAGCCACGTGTTGGACACATAAACTCAATGCGAGTCATGCCATCATCAGCAGTCTCCATACTGGTCATTTCTGCGCCACGTTTACCCATTTTTTCAATCACAGTACCTTGATATTCTTCTTCAACATCAATAGTTACATGCTCATAAGGCTCTTTTTTTACACCATCGATTTCACGCACAATCACAGTTGGGCGAGACACCGCCATCTCAAAACCTTCACGACGCATATTTTCAAGCAAAATACCAATATGCAGCTCACCACGACCTGATACCTTATAAATATCCGCAGAATCTGTCTCTTCAACTTTCATCGCCACATTGGTACGAATTTCTTTGAATAAACGGTCACGAATTTGACGTGTGGTGATAAACTTACCTTCTTGACCAGCAAGCGGTGACTTATTCACATGCAATTCCATGCTCAAGGTCGGTGCGTCCACCGTCATCACAGGCAGTGGTTGCGGATTATCTTTATCGGTAATGGTTTCGCCGATATTGATATGCTCAATCCCTGCCACAGCCACCAAATCGCCCGCCATGGCTTCTTGAATTTCAATGCGCTCCAAGCCTTTAAAGCCAAGCAGTTTGGTCACTTTAAAATTAGATTGCGTACCATCTGCATGAACCACACCCACTTGCTGCCCTGATTTAATTGTACCATTGGCAATACGACCCACCACGATACGACCAATATACTCATCCCAGTCCAATGTGGTGGCAAGCATTTGCAATGGTGCGTCCACATCGCCTTTAGGCGGTTCAACATGCTCCATAATGGTTTCAAACAAGCATGTCATATTATCGGACTCTTCAGTGTGATCCAGCATGGCATAGCCATTTTTTGCAGATGCAAATACCACAGGAAACTCAAGCTGTTCATCACTTGCGCCCAAGGCTGCAAACAGATCAAATGTTTTATCGACAACCGCATCAGGGTCTGCACCTTCACGGTCAATCTTATTTACAACCACAATAGGTTTCAAACCAAGTGCTAAAGCTTTACCCGTTACAAAACGTGTTTGTGGCATAGGACCTTCAGCCGCATCCACCAATAATACAACACCATCCACCATATTTAATACACGTTCTACTTCACCACCAAAGTCAGCATGGCCTGGTGTGTCAACGATGTTGATGTGTGTGCCGTTGTATGTAATTGCTGTATTCTTCGCAAGAATCGTAATGCCACGTTCTTTCTCAATATCATTGGAATCCATTACGCATGTTTCCAAATCTTCACGCATATCATCTAACGTGCCTGATTGCTTCAAAAGCTCATCAACAAGCGTTGTTTTGCCATGGTCAACGTGGGCGATGATGGCGATATTTCTTAAATTACGGGACATAGTCTTAACCTCAAATCTCTTTCAAAAACCTTCACAGCTTGCTGTAAAAGGCGGCGCATAGTAACAGGAAGTGAGACAATAGAAAGCAAAGCTATTTTTCGGGATACCCAAGCTGTCTTAATGCCTCATAAGTCACGATAGAACATGCATTGGATAAATTAAGTGAACGCACTGGTGCATCACCACGCATGGGAATCGTTAAAGCATTGATTTCTTCTCTTATTCCCTGAGGCAAACCTCGTGTTTCAGGGCCAAACACCAACACATCATGCGCCTGAAACGCAACATCCCAGAAACTTCGCGTAGTCTTGGTGGTTAAAGCAAACATACGAGGCTCACACGGCAAGTGTTCGCGCAACCAAAGTTTCAAGGCATCCCAGTTATCATGCTGTTGCACATCCAAATGCTGCCAATAATCCAACCCCGCTCTGCGCACCTGCTTTTCAGACAAATCAAAGCCCAAAGGGTGCACCAAATGAAGCTGTGCGCCAACACAAGCACAAAGCCTTGCAATATTGCCTGTATTTGGCGGAATTTCTGGTTCAAACAATACAATGTGTAACAACTGCTGCAAAAGATTTTCCCTAAGCTTGATTTTGCCCAAACATATACCAATGCATCGTGTATGCATACTTTTGCATGATTGATATCCATGTGCTATGCTTAGAGCAAGGTTTTGTTTTGGGGTTTTTAATATGCGTATTTTGATGTTCATTTCAGCTTTATTGTTGGCATCTTGTGGTACAACTTCTCCTGATAGCACATCTACAGATGTCACCATATCCTTGGGGCAAGGCATTGCATCTGGTGCAATCAGTAATACTATCCCTGCCAACATTCAATCCGTCAGCGTCGTGGCTCTAAACGCAGCAGGCAATATCATTGCTGGCTCTGTAGTGGCCAACCGCCCGAATTTTACTTTGAAAATACGCGTACCAAACGGCAATAACATCCGCTTTCGCATTCTGGCATTCGACAAAAAAAATGCCAAGGGTATAGTACTTTATGAAACAATCTCCAAACCTGTAAACCTTAAAGGTAAACCTGTAGCCGTAGCTGTAAAAATGAACTTGTCTGTCAAGGTCATAGCAAACCAAACCAGTACTTTCCGCGGAGGTACTGTAAACTTGGCAGGTAAAGTGTCTGGCAAAACACCCGATGCCGCATCCCCGCTGGTATGGGCAGCAACTGGCGGCACGCTTGCAAATACGGACCCTTATGGTGCTGTCAACACATGGCAAGCTCCCAACGCTTTGGGAACATACACCATTGCAGCTCGTATTGACCCAACAGTCAACTCTGACCAAGATCACGATGTTAAAGGAACTGTTAACATTACAGTGGTTAACCGAGACCCAATAGCCAGCCCAAACACTACAAGTGTATCTGTCAATGCGGGGGCAACATTGGCATCAAGCCTGATAGCAACATTTAATGATGCTGACGGTGACAGTTTAACTGTATTGACAAACAACAAGCCATCCTGGGTAAGCATTACAGATTCTGGAACACTGCCTTTGGATGTTTATGCCACTTTTTCTCCGCCCGCTTCAACACCACAAGGTATATATACTTTTGCCCTTGGTGTAAAAGACAACTTTGGTGGCACGACATCAGTCAATGTATCTGTTACCGTCAATACTGTAACGACAACTGCAGCACCCGTTATCACTTCACCAACAAATGGCACTACCATATCTGTGCCTTTTGGTAGTCACCTAGCAATTCCTGTTACAGCAACGGATGCGGATACACCTCAAAGTTCACTTACTCTTTCCAATGTTTCTTCAACCACAGGCGCATGGACAACAACAGGGCTTAATATCGATTTTTATGCCAATGCAACCAATAATGGCGTACTTACTTTTGGCGTTAGTGACGGGCAAAATATTTCTACCCCTGTGAATATAAATATCAGCGTTACCGCACCTGCTTCTACTTTTGGCTTGGAAACACAGAGCTTTAGTCCACAATTAGAATATACCTTTGGTAATGCCTCTACCGTGGGCGATTTTAATGGTGATGGTATTGATGATATTGCTATTGGTTCTAACCGTGCAAATGACCCTTACTCAAGTGGTGGCAATGTGTATATATTCTTTGGTGCTAACGGAAAAGCCAGTTTAGACCCGACCACCGCAGATGTCACGATTCATTCTGACCAAGCTTTTTCTTACTTCGGCTCAGCCCTGGCTGCTGGCGATATTAACCGTGATGGTCGCTCAGATTTGGTTGTAGGCTCATACTTCTATAACTTTACCGACCCTTACTCAACAGCAACGAAGCAAGGTGCGGCTTTTGTTTATATGGGGGGTACATCGGCTTTTGCCTCAAGCGACGTGTATGCTAATGTTGTAGCATCAACAGTTTGGCATGGGCTAATATCCAGAGACAATGAACGTTTTGGTGATCAAATAGCCGTTGGCGACCTCAATGGCGACCAATATGCTGATATCATCATCACATCACCTCTAACGAATAACTACAACGCTGCAGATGCATATAGTTTCGTTTATATTTTTGATGGTCATACAACATCTCTAGGTGGTGCAAGCGGCTCCGCGCCTACAAAAGCCTCGCGCATTTACACAACAGGCAAATCTAACCCACCATCCAGCATTGCATACCTTGGTGATATCAACAATGATGCAAAAGGTGACTTTGCGGTTGGATTACCTCTTGCAAATAATGCGTATATTTATCTAGGTAGTAATGCTTTGATTGCATCTGGCCCTGTGATTAATACTTATAGCTCCATCATTACCAACCCTGTCACCAATAACTTCTTCGGTTCTTCTATTGCGGGTGTTGGTGATATCAACGGTGATGGTTTTATTGATATTGCGGTTGGCGCTTCAAACGACCCTTATGCTGGTTCGACTAACCTTGCATCTGCAGGTGCGTTTTATCTTTACAGTGGTCAAAATATTCTCTCCGGTGCTTTACCAACATCTTACCTTTATGGTGAGTTTCCTAATCAACAGCTTGGCTTGATTCCTCCTGCTGTAGGTGACTTCAATGGTGATGGATACACAGATATATCCATTAGTGCTCCAGATTTTACAAACAATCGTGGTGCAATCTATCGCATATTGGGTCATGGCTCATTTCCTGCAGATACTTATACAAGTGTTGCATCACTTTACAGCAAAAAACAAACACAAGGTGCGCTAGGTAGCAGCATTACCATGGCGGATATCAACCATGATGGATACGCCGATATGATTGCTGGGGCTACAGGCCTGTCTCCATCCTATGCGCTCATTCAATTTGGTGTTTCCGATGCAAACAGCGACACAGATGGTGATGGACTAAGCTATTTGGGAGAGATTTATGCAGGTACTAACCCAACCAACCCAGATACGGATGGCGATGGTGTACCTGATGGTGTTGAATATTTTACATACCTCACAAATCCATTAAATCCAGATACGGATGGCGATGGTTATAGTGATGGTTATGAAACAGCCCTTGCTGGCGGCAATCCACTAGATAAAAACATCACATTTGGTAAAACTGTCGTCACAGGAGCAGATTCTTTTATCACAACAGGTTCAAAATACTGTGGTGCAACATGGGATATATATGGCTCACCTTACGAAGTCCAAGGAGCTTTAACCATTGATACACCTTGCTCACTGACTATTACCGCTGGGGTAACAGTCAAGCTAGCACCACTTTCAACAGTTGGAGGCGAATTTGGTTACATTCCACTTGCTATTAATGTCAATGGCACACTTGATACCTATGGCACAGCCTTAAAACCTGTAACATTTACATCAATTGCAGATGATATTTATGGTTTTGCAGGCACGCACGATACGGGCGGCGATGGCGCGACCATAGGTACAGCAGGTGATTGGGATGGTATTTCGTATAACTCTGGCTCTTCAGGACATATGCAAGATACAGATATTCGTTATGCTTCTATTCCTTTGAGTATTACAGACGCTTCACCAAGCTTTACCAATCTATTGCTCACTGACTTCAGCACTCGAGCCATAGATATAACTGCATTCTCTGGACAAATAGTCTCCCCTACGATTACAGGCTTAACCATAACCAACAGTGGCTCAACAACGACATTGATTGATATTTTTTCTCCTCAAGGAAATACAATAAACCCAACCATTAATGGCGGCACAATTGATGCAACAGGTGCACTCATCACAGCCATTGATATGCATGGAGCTGGTGCTATCAATGCCAATATTTCTAACCTCACCATTCATGGTGGTGCGCATAGCGTATCCATTGCAGGTGGTGCTAACGCAACCTTTACAGGCAATACATTTGATGGTGCTACGGCTGAGGCTATTTATTTGAATAATACTACTGGCAATATATCCATTGATAGTACGAACACCATTACAAATGCGGCAGCACCTTATTTGATTACAGGACACTATAATCCAATCTCTGTAGCTCCAACGATAGGCGCAGGTGTTGTTGATACCTACAGTATCCATATAGGAGGTAGTTTCTCAGCTAATCCTTATGCCTATGTTTTAAGCCCTGACCCATTAGGCACAGGTAACTCGGTTTGGCAAGTTACAAGTTCTATGATACTGAATAGCGGCGCACATATGCAAATCAATGCAGGAACAATTATAAAATTTATACCCAACGCTGCAACCTATGTATTTGGAGGAGCTTCTTTGGATGTATATGGTTCTGTAGGTTCACCTGTAATTTTCACTTCAGTCAACGATAATAGTATTGGTGCAATCTTAGCCAACTCTACAGGTGTGCCTGCTGCTGGAGACTGGCAACAAATCAATTACAGACCAACCTCTGCGGGATCTATGA
>JALWRX010000060.1 GCA_027080505.1 Ghiorsea sp. | reverse complement strand
GAGAACATCTACATTGCGTCTATGAAAATTTTGATTGTTGAAGATGAAGTTCAAGTTGCCCAAGTATTACAAAAAGGTCTGCGTGAAGAAGGTCACGCTGTTGATATATCTCATGATGGAGAAGACGGCGGTTTTCTTGCCGAGGTCAATGATTATGATCTTATCATCCTAGATTTAATGCTACCCAAGAAAAACGGTATTCAAGTTTGCCGAGAGATTCGTGACCGCGGCGTGAATACACCTGTGTTAATGCTAACGGCTAGAGACAGCGTGGAAGACAAAGTGCGCGGTTTGGATGCAGGCGCAGATGATTACATGGCAAAACCTTTTTCTTTCCAAGAATTGCTAGCTCGTGTTCGCGCATTATTACGCCGCACATCTGATAGCAAAACACCAACACTAACCATGGCAGACTTAGAGCTCGATCCTATTAGTCGGCAAGTTACCCGTGGAGATAAAAATATTCGACTAACCACCAAGGAATACGCTTTGTTAGAGTACCTTATGCGCAACCCTTACAAGGTTCTTTCACGTACCTTGATTGGTGAACATGTGTGGGACATGAACTTTGACCCTGAAAGCAATGTGATTGATGTGTATGTCAGCCACTTACGGGCAAAAGTCGATAAAGATTTTGATGTATCGTTAATCCACACCTTGCGTGGGCAGGGTTATATTTTAAGTGACAAGTATCAGGAAGGCACATAAGCAACCGACCTACCCTCATGAAAAACTGGTTTTCTTCACTTTACAACCATTTCTTCCGCACTTTTCGCGGCAGACTTGCCATGCACTATATCGCTGTGGAATTTACCATCTTGGTGGTGGCAGCAGGTCTTATTTATTGGCTACTATCTATGCAGATCTACCAAGAAGTTGATGAAGATTTGTTCCGCGATGCCCAACAACTGGTACACCAACTTGAAGAATCACCGACCGCCCAATGGGGGTACCATTTGCGTGAATTTTCTACTTATTACCGTGGTGTAGTTCAGCTCGTCAACCATGATGGTTTGATTTTATTTAGCGTAGGTGAAGAGCTGGTCGGACATGGAAAACATGATATTGCCCATGCTATCCACGATGCATTTGAAGGTAATTCTACTATTTTTGTTTCCACACGAAGTCTGCTAAGGGAAGATAACCTTCGTGTTGCTGTGATGCCTATTCGCGCAGGTACTCAAGTTGTAGCCGTAGCTATTTTAGCCCGAACCACACGAGATATTCAAAGATTCTTTAAACTGCTTTACGTGTTAGGAAGTATTCTTGGGCTTTTATCCATGCTTATCAGTGGTCTTGTTGGTTACCGCATGGCTAGGCGCTCTTTACGCCCTATTAATGACATTACCGATGCTGCACATGCTGTTGCCCATGGTGACCTAAGCCGTAGGCTCAACTCATCGGTACATGACCAAGAAATTCGAGACTTAATTCATTCACTCAATAAAATGTTTGAGTGCTTAGAAACCAACTTTAATAGTCAAAAACGTTTTGTATCCGACACTTCCCACGAACTACGTCACCCTATCACTATTCTCAAAAGTGAAATTGAAGTTGCCTTAATGCAAGACCGTTCCCCAGAAGAATACAAAGCATTACTCAAACAACTCTTCTCCATTAGCGAACGCATGCAACATATCGTCAATGATATGCTAACATTAGCCCAAGCTGATGCTGGCACATTAGAAATCCCACAAGAACGTATCGACTTATCGCTACTGCTTCAAGAAGTAGGACAAGACCACCTCATGCTATTTGCCAAACGAAATATTAATCTTGAAATGGATATTCAAGATGATCTTGAAGTCATGGGAGATCAGCGTCGTTTAGAGCGTGTTTTTTACAACTTGCTCAATAATGCATCACGTTACGCTCCCGCTGACTCTACCGTTACCTTGTATGCACATGCAGAAGGCGAAGAAGTTATCATTAAAGTATCCGATCAAGGTCCTGGTGTACCATTAGAAGCACAACCCCATTTATTCGAGCGTTTTTTCCGTGTTGATGATGCACGCAACAACCAAAAAGGCGAAGGTGCAGGGCTTGGGCTTGCGATTTGCAAACATATTGTTTTGGCACACCAAGGTAGTATTTCCGTGCATAGTGAACCAGGGCATGGAGCTACTTTTGAAGTCAGGATACCACTATCCTCAGCCAATCCAGATTATTCAAAACGTCTGCAAAATGTTCTACAAGACAGCTTATAAAATAAGCTCTACTTTTGTCACCACACTAATATCTATATCTTTATTTTCTAATACCACAAGTGTAGAAGCAGGCACAAAAGCGTGGGCAAATATATAGAGGTCATCATCTATCAACTGATTGTCAAACATCAGAATATCTAAATCAAGCGTACGCGGTCGCCACGATCCTTGCGCCCTATCTCTAAGGCGCACATCTTCTTGTCGCTTACACCACTGGCTCAAATATTGAAGGTTGAAATCCCCATGTATCAAACAACATGCATTAAGAAAGTCATCACCTTGCATACCCACCGCTTTCGATTGATAAACAGGTGAAAACAATACGTTCTCAAATTCATGGCGTAAAACATTAGATGCAAACTTCAAGTTATCTTTAGGCTGAATATTTGAACCTATACCAAGCAGCGCCGAGCTCACGCAGATTTACTTCCTCTTTCAATAAGTACAGCCACATTCTCTGAACCGCGAACAGCCCCAGGTTTAGACATTTTTAAACGCAACCAAGGTACATTAAATTCATCACGTATAATTTTTGCACAATGTTCTGCCAAGGACTCAATCAAACCAAACTCGGATGCTTCGACAAAATCAATCAAACGTTTAGATACCGATTTATAATCTAGCGTATCTTCAATATTATCCGTTTTACCAGCTTTGGAAATATCCCACGCCATTTCAAGATCTAGGCGCACAGTTTGTCTGATTTCACGCTCCCAATCATAAATACCAATCACTGTGCGCACTTCCAAACCTTCGATTAATACCAAATCCATATTCACTCCCCCCTTACTTATTGTTTAAACCTTGGCGCACCACTTCAAACAGTGCTACACCCGTTGCCACAGATACATTCAATGATTCGACTTTGCCTGGCATAGGTATTTTCACCAACTGGTCACAACTTTCACGCACCAACCTGCGCATACCCTCACCTTCTGCCCCCATCACCAAAGCATTTTTACCTGAAAAGTTAATATCATGAATCAAAGTCTCAGCTTCTCCTGCCAACCCTGAAATCCAAAAGCCTGCCTGCTGTAAGTCTTTCATAGTTCGTGCCAAATTGGTCACACGCAACACTGGAATACGTGCCAGTGCTCCACATGCCGATTTGGATACAATCGGAGAACTTAAATCTGCCGCATGATCTTTAGGAATCACCACACCAGCACAACCAGCAGCTTCCGCCGTACGAATACATGCGCCTAAATTATGTGGGTCTGTCACTTGATCAAGAATAAGCACCAAAGCTTCATCTTGCCCTGCAACTTCACGCAACCAGTCCTTAAAGTTTACCGCACCTTTAGGTGCCATTTTTGCCACCACGCCTTGATGTGGCACACCGTCAGCCATGCGTTCCAAGGCTTCCTTAGGCACAAAAGAAACCCGTACCTTGGCTTTACGCGCCAAATGAATCAGCTCATTTAAACGAGGATGTGTTTTGCCTTTAAGCACCACCAATTCATCTATGGCTTCACCAGCATCTAGTGCATGTTTTACGGCATGTATACCTGCAATTGTACTCATGAATATTTATCCTTAAATGCTGCTATAAAATCATCCAACATATCATGTGGTAAATCATTGATGCCTGCTGCTGCTTTGCGTCCACCGCCTGTAGGGAAAGACATACATAATTCATCAGCACCTGTTTTGTTGGATAATGGTGCTCGAACACTGACGCGATAATTACCATTATCCATGACCGTCACCAAAGCGTGGGCTCTGTCTTTATAAATCCTAGCCAAAGCATTGCCATACACACCTGATACACGGCGAGACCAAGCTTCATCAGGCATCATAAATGCTGCTACCTTTTCATCTAAAAACACCGCCTCAGATACTTCAGCCTTCTCCATATCATCGGCATAACCATCACTTAACACCTGATACGCAGGTGACTGCGCGATAAAATCAAAAGGGTTTTCAAAGGGTTTTATTTTTTCATACAATTCTTTTGGATGATAATACAAATCATCCAAAGTCACACCATAACCATTGTAGTTCAACAACGTACCCAAATGCTCAAGCTGGCTTAATTGTTCCTCATTCAAGTTTAACGGCTGCGCTGCATCTCTTGCTGAATCAAATAGGTTATCACCAAATGCCGCTACCACTGCCCAAGGCAAGTATGCGCTTTTAAGATAGCCATTAACCAATAAGCTGGTACAAACATTGGCATCCGTATTGATATGTGCTTCAAAATTTTCATGTTGCGGCATCTCACCTGCAAAATGATGGTCGAAATAACGCACCTTAGCCCCAGCCTTCAAGGCCGCCAACAAAGCAGCCCTATTTTTATCCAACGACACATCCAGCACCGTAATTTCATCACTCAACGTGGCTTTCACCTGCTGAAGTAAAGCAATATCTCGTTTTACTCCCGTCACCAGCTCAGATGCCACAGGGTTTGCCAATCGCAATTGGTGCAATGCACACAAACCATCAGCATCACCATTAAACACATCAATATAATTCATTTACTATCCCTTCCAATGGTGAATTGAACTTATAAGTGCACCACTAGCTAAAAATTAAACGTACAGAAGGATGTTTGATAGCTGTTATCTTACAATGACACAACTTATATTATCAGGGAATCCCTTCCATATTCTATCAGCATTTTAGCAATAACTCACATGATGTCATCTACCCATTTATAAGTTGTATGATTTAAACTCTAAAAAAATGGCCGCTATTGAGGCTTTCTCAGCATCAACAAGAACAGTAATTGTCTGTCTAATCTCATGGTGTATTAGACAATATATCGCCAATCTATTCTAGAACTTCTCCATTTTTAATCAGTCCTACGGTAACCTTCAAAGTAAGTAATGCTCATACCAACCAATAAAAACGATATATGTGTTGCTCTCATTGTGCTAAAAGTTACTTGCATCACAGATTGAAATGATTTAGCAATTCGCTTACGATTTTAAACGAGGAGAGAAAAACCATGAAAAAAGTACTATTGATTGCTGCAGCTATCTCAGCTGTATCATTTGCAGGT
>JALWRX010000059.1 GCA_027080505.1 Ghiorsea sp. | reverse complement strand
GGTATGCAATTAATGCATCCATTTCGGTAACATCAGAAGCATCACCATCAAATGCACGTACATTAATCGGCGTTGGTTCAAATGAATCAGTCCACTGAATCACTTTACCATCATGCTCCCAAGTTTTACGTTCATATCTAGCACGAAGAGCATCTTCACCTTCGCCATCATCAACGCCAGCTTGTGCTTTCAAATCAGCTTCCCAGTTCGCAATGTCATCAGCACTGTATGGTACATTCATCATTGCTAACACTTCCATACGCTTCTTGGTTCTGCTTGTATCCAACTTACGTTCTTCTAAGAAGTAGTAGTTAGGCATCACTGATTCAGGAACAACTGAACGTGGATGGCGTAAATGCTGAATATGCCATGCATCAGTATATTTATGACCAACACGTGCCAAGTCAGGACCTGTACGTTTTGAACCCCAAGCGTAGTTATGGTCGAAACCAGACTCAATCGCTAGCGAGAAGTGACCATAACGCTCTTTTTCATCACGGAAAGGACGAATCATTTGCGAGTGACATAGGAAACATCCTTCACGACGGAAAATTGCAAAACCTTCAAGCTCAAGTGGCGTTAATGGGCGCACACCTTCAACATTAGGTTCAGCATCTTCCAAATGATATGCAGGAACAATTTCCACAATACCACCTACAGCCACCAAAATAGCTACGAAGACTGCTAAAATAGGCAAGTTTGATTCGATGGTATCATGAGGAATACCGCGAATCATTCCACCTTCTTTTTTATATTCAGACATCGTATTCTCCTTATGCTCTAGCTTCAGCTGTAAGCATGACGTTTGTGCCCGCTTTCACTGCGCTAATAGTTTTTAGTGTATTAAACAACATGATGCAGAAGCCACAGAATACTAAGAAGCCACCAGTTGCACGTAATACATAGAAAGGATGCATAGCTGCTACAGAGTCAGCAAAGGTATAAACCAAGTTACCGTACTCATCAAATGCGCGCCACATCAAACCTTGCAATACACCAGAACCCCACATTGCTGTGATATAGAAAATTGCACCTGTTAAGTGAACCCAGAAATGCGTGTTTACAAGTTTTGCAGACCACATTTCAGTATTCCACATACGTGTAATCATGTGATACATTGCACCAATCGCAATCATTGCATTCCAACCCAAAGCACCTGAATGCACATGACCAACTGTCCAGTCAGTGTAATGTGAAAGTGCATTCACAGATTTGGTACCCATCAATGGACCTTCAAATGTAGACATACCGTAGAATGCAAGTGCTACAACCATGAAACGCATTACAGGGTCAGTACGAATTTTATCCCAAGCTCCAGACATAGTCATCATACCGTTAATCATACCACCCCAAGATGGGAAGATAAGCGCGATAGACATACCCGCACCTAGAGAAAGCGTCCAGTCAGGAATTGCAGTGTAGTGAAGGTGATGTGCACCAACCCATACATACAAGAAAGTCAAAGACCAGAAATGCAATACAGATAAACGATAAGAGTAAATAGGACGGTTCGCGTGTTTTGGTACGAAGTAATACATGATACCAATAAAACCTGCTGTTAGGAAGAAACCAACCGCATTATGCCCCCACCACCATTGTGTCATCGCATCATGAATACCTGCATAAGCAGAGTATGAGAATGTGAAGTCAACAGGAATACAAAGACCATTAAACACGAAGATGTATGTTACCATGAACAACATAGTCATGAAGAACCAAAGACCAACATAAATATGTGACATCTTACGTCTAGCAATTGTACCCAAGAAAGAAATTGTCATACAAACCCATGAAACAGCCATGATGATGTCAATCCACCATTCTGGCTCATGATACTCTTTGGATTGTGTCCAGCCCAATGGCAAAGTAACCCAAATGCAAAGCATGGCAATTAACCACAAATAAACAGCTGCCCACGCAATCTTTTCAAATGCTACACGTGCATGTGTTGCATGCTGCACCATATAAAAGCCACCGCCATAAAGCAGGAAGCCACCAAAACCAAAAATCACAGTATTGGTATGCACTGGACGCAAACGACCAAACTGCATCTGTGCAATATCCATATTTAAAAATGGAAAAGCCAATTCAGATGCAATCCAAGTACCAATAGCAGTACCCACCACACCCATCATAATACCTACAATAACGCAAAACTTAACGATATCGTAATTATATTCGTCTTTCTCAGCTACAGCGCTCATGAGCCTGCACCTCCCTCTTTATTTTTTCTATCTTCAGCCATATTCTTTCGTACCCAAAAGAATAAAACTGTAAGCATACTTAAACAGAACACCACTGTTACAGTCACCCAAAAGACCACTGGGTCGTCGAACTGCCATGCGTCTGGGTTAAACATAACATGACCAGGTTTCTCTATAAGATGACCGGTTTTTTCTACTTCGTTCATACCTCAACTCCTTTTAATATTAAATTCATCTAACTTTATTAGATATTAGACTGCGCCTGTTATTATTGATGTAATAGCAACAATCGCAACAAACGTAAAATAATAAACAAATCCTAAGATAAATGGCATATTATCCCTCCTGTTTCTCCATTCGAGAATTTTTCACTTGCCGGAACTTTAAAACCATTAAAAAATTTTAACAAGTATTATTTTCCCTACATTGGCTATGGTTTTATATTTGGACTTATAGGAAAGGTTTCGATACGATTTCGCGCAATGATATTTGGAACACGTTACAATCATCACATATTCTATAAAAAGGAAGGGCTTACACAATGTCTGACACACCAACAAAAAAATCAGATTATTTAATTGAGCATGAAGATTACACACACTGGGAAATTAATTCTGGTGATACCTCAGTATATGCTCGGCGCATACCTGGTCGCTTCCGAAATATTAAGTGGACCATGATGGCCATACTCTTAATACCTTTTTTTGTTCTTCCATATTTTACTTGGAATGGCAGACAAGCCATTTATTTTGATATTCCAGGTCGTAAATTTTATTTGTTTGATATTACTATTTGGCCACAAGACTTGCTGATTCTCGCTTTGCTGATGTTGTTTGCGTTTATCTTATTGTTTTCCATGACCGCTATTGCAGGGCGTATTTTTTGTGGAACCATGTGCCCTCAAACTATGTGGACAGACTTAATGACCTTAACAGAGCGCTGGGCAGAAGGCTCTGCACGCCAACGTATGAAATTAGATGCAATGCCTTGGAACGCTGAAAAAATTCGTAAAAAAGCTTTCAAACATTTAATGTGGATTACCATTTGCACTGTAACCTCAGTAACGTTTCTTGGTTATTTCTCTGGCATAGATAACGCGTGGTCTAAACTGTTCACCTTAGACTACAATGTGTATGAATGGGTATCCTTTTGGTTTGTCTTCTTTTTGTTTTATATCAATACTGGTTTTGTTCGTGAACAAATCTGCAACTGGGTTTGCCCTTATGCACGTATCCAAGCAGTGATGACGGATAAAGATACCATTACCACTACTTATGATTACCACCGTGGTGAACCACGTGGTCGCGTTAAAAAAGGTCAAGACAACAGTGATAAAGGTGACTGTGTCGATTGTAATATGTGTGTGTCTGTATGCCCAACAGGTGTTGATATCCGCGTCGGTAGCCAAATCGGCTGTATCAACTGTGGTCTGTGTATTGATGCTTGTGATGATATCATGACCAAAGTTGGTCGTGAAAAAGGTTTGATTCGCTTTATGTCCTACCATGAACTTGAAAACAACCTTAAAGCAGGCAAACGTTTTTTACGTCCTCGCCCAATGATTTATATGTTAGCAACCGCAATCACATTTACTGGCATTATGTACAGTCTATTTTTCAAAACAGATTTGGACATGAATGTAAATCATGAGCGCAGCCCAACATATACAGTCATGTCTGACCGCACAATTCAGAATATGTATCATATTATTATTCTTAATAAAACTGAGGTTGCTTCTGATTTTACCCTAAAAGTTACAGGTATTGATGGCATCACCACCAATTATGATAACAAACTACTTAAACTTACAAGTGGACAAGCGAAAAAAATTGACCTGCTTGTTAAAGTTCCACAAAAAAATCTAAGTGGTAACCGCCAACCAATTACACTTACAGTAGAATCTGTGGGAAAACCTAAACTTTCCAAGAGTTATGAATCCATGTTCTTTGGACCAGGAAATTAAACCATGACTAAACCTAACACCGACAAAAAAAACAGAGCCTTTCACAGCCCATATGTATGGGCTCTGTTTGTGTTATTTTCAATTGTATTTACAGTAAACTATGGGTTTATTAAAGCTGCTTTGACTACCAGCCCAGGTCTTGTCACTGAAAAATATTACAAATACGGCTTGCAACAAAATAAAATCGACCATCAATATAGAATCCAAGCAGAACGAGGATGGCATGTTGACCTAGAAGTTGATGATACCATCCAAGCCAACCAACCCAGCATCATTACTTTAGTTGTAACGGATAGATATGCACAACCTGTTAGCCATGGTCATGCTGAACTAAGAGCATATCGTCCTAGTGATGCTAAAGCGGATGTATTGCTTAATCTTAAGGAAACTGATAAGCAAGGTGTCTATCAGGCAGAGTTAACACTGCTAACACCTGGCATTTGGGACATGAACCTGCTTTTCGCCAAAGATGAAGACAAACACATGTTAAACAAACGTGTGGTGATTCAAGGAAAGAGTAATGACGAGCTTTCAACGCTTGAAAAAATCGTTAATTTTATCACACAATAAGCTTCATACTTGTGAACTCAACAGATCCAGAAAAAGCACTTGATGGCACTTGTTTTCATTGTGGTTTAGCACTAACAAAGCAAAACATTATTCACGCTAACATTCAAGGTAAAGCCCATGACTTTTGTTGCAATGGTTGTGCACAAGTATGTGCTATTATTCATGAGTCAGGTTTGGATTCATTTTATAAGTTTGCACCAGAATCACGTGATTGGAACACCCCTGAACAAGCACCTGAAGATGCCAAGCTTTTTGATAGTTTAGAGCTTCAAGCTGACTTTGTTCGCCAGTTTCCTGATGGCACATACCAAGCTGATTTATTGATTGAAGGCATACATTGCCCTGCTTGTGTCTGGTTAATAGAGCAGGCTTTGCAACACATGGATGCAGTTACTTTTGCTGATGTTAGCCTCACCCGCCGCCGTCTTCGCCTGCGATGGAAACCTGATAAAATGTTGTTATCTGAAGCTATTTTAGCCATGGGAAGACTTGGTTATCAAGCTATTCCTTACCAAGAAGACTTAGAACAAAAAGCCAATAAGGCTCGTCGGCAAGACCTTCTATTCCGCATGGCATTTGCAGGTTTTGTGTTTGCCAATGTCATGACTGCTGCAGTGTGTTTGTACGGTGGTTCTTTTTTTGGTATTGCCGATGAATGGCGCGCTGTTTTTGAATGGTATTCCATGGTGCTCACCTTTGCAGGCATAGCTTATTCAGGACACACTTTTTTTGTTGGCGCGTGGAAATCCATCAAAGCAATGAAACCAAATATGGATTTACCCATTTCCATTGGCATTAGCACCAGCTTTTTATGGTCATCTTATGTGACCATTTTTAACCCTGACACAGTTGAACACCATGTTTATTTTGATTCTGTGTCCATGTTTGTGTTTTTAATACTTGTTGGGCGCTTCTTAGAGTCTTCAGCTCGTGAAACAGCAGGCTCAACTACCCGCCACTTATTGGCATTATTACCTCGCGCCGCAAGACTGATTCATGATAATGGCAATGAGGAACTGATACCACTTCGCTCTGTAAAACAAGGTGATGTTTTACGCGTGAAACCTGGAGACCGCGTACCCGTTGATGGTGAAGTTATAGATGGATACTCTGAAGTGGATGAATCCATTATATCTGGTGAATCACGCCCACTTGTTAAACAACAAGGCAGCCAAGTTGTTGGCGGCACACAAAACATCTCTGGGCAACTCAAAATCAAAGCTACCCACCTTGGGCATGAATCAGTGTTATCACAAATTGTAGAGCTGGTGGAACAAGCACAAGACTCAAAAGTTAAAATTCAAAGTATTGCAGATAAAATCGTGCCTTGGTTTGTCACTATCATCTTGGCTTTATCTGCTGTTACGTTCTTGTATTGGTTTTATCAGGCAGACTTTGCAACTGCAACCATGACGGCTGTTACCGTGCTTATCATTACCTGCCCTTGCGCATTAGGGTTAGCAACACCTATGGCAATTTCCATTGGTGCAGGTCTTGGTGGAAAGCTAGGTGTACTCATCAAACGCGGTAGCGCACTGGAGCAACTCTTACATCTTAATCATATTGTTTTCGATAAAACAGGTACCCTTACCCACGGACAATTAACAGTGGTAAACCAGCAGGTTTTAGTCAAAAATGAAGCTCAATTATGGTCACAAGTTCATGCCTTAGAACAAGCATCCGAACACCCTTTGGCTCAAGCTATCGTCTCAACATTACAACCCTATCCTGCTGATAAAAATTTATCGCAATTCAACAATGTGGCAGGGCGTGGTGTTGAAGGTTGTTTTGATGGTTTTAAATTACATGTTGGCTCATTGGGCTGGCTTTTATCTGAAGGTATTACTTTAACTGATGAAATGAGCAAACAGCTACAACTTGAGGAAGAACAAGGGCATACCTTAGCTGTTATCTTTGATGATAAAGAACTCTTAGCTTGGGTAGCACTTGGTGATGAACTACGGAAAGAATCATCTTCTGTTATCAACGCCCTTCAATCGCAAGGTATCACTGTAAGTTTACTCACAGGTGACCGAAAAGCATCAGCCCAAGCCATGGCAGCACAGCTAAACACGCTTCAACCTATTCAGGTTATCGCCGAAGTATTACCAGGTGAAAAAGCTGATAAAATTAAAGCTTTGCAAACCCAAGGCTTTCACGTGGGCATGGTTGGTGATGGTGTGAATGATGCACCTGCACTTACACAAGCCGATGTTGGCATTGCAATGGGGCAAGCTACGGATGTTTCAGCCCATGCCGCCGATGTGGTATTACTAGGGGGCTTAAGCAAATTACCCACCGCTTTTAGCTTATCCACACAAACTATGAAAACCATCAAACAAAACCTTGCTTTATCCTTAGGCTACAATATCTTTGTTATTCCACTTGCAATGGGTGGTATGATTCACCCTTTGTTTGCAGCGATTGCAATGCCTATTTCTTCTTTATTGGTGATAGGCAATGCTTTGCTTATTCATAAACGCGTCAAAGGATAACTGATATGGATATTATTTTAATGCTGATTCCTGCTGCACTACTCTTTAGTATCATTGCTTTGTTAGTCTTCCGTTGGTCTGTCAAATCTGACCAATATGATGATATGGCAGGTGAAGCTTTCCGCATACTCATGGATGATGAAGACATGATTCCTGAATCAGCAAAAAGAAAACCTCATGCAAACCTTAAAAACAAGAAAACAGAAAAAAAACCAGATGAAGATTCTATTTAAATGATGTGGAAAATATCGCTTGCACTGATACTTATTGTTGGCTCAGCTACATTTTACATTACCAGCTCCGTTTACAAACAATCAGGGGGAAGTCATAAACAACGAACTTTTTTCGATGATAAGCAGCACCTGCATGTCATGGGAATTGTATTGGGTGAAAGTACAGTTCGAGATGCAGAAGTGGCCTTTAAAAGCCGTACTGATGCTGCCTTGTTTTTATACCCCAAAAAAACTAAAGGTGCGCACGAAGCACAATATACAGGTAAGCTTGAAGCATACTTTCCATCCATTGCAGACCACAGCAAAGTATTACTAACATTAAAAACAACGGATGAAGAGTTGGAAGCCATACGCAAACGTAGCTCCCGACCAAGAGAATACCCCAACGGTGTAATCCGCATGAACTTATCCAATCAAGATATTTTAGCTGTACAACGTATGATAATTACTGAAATGTCACTTGTCCCAAGTCTAGATATTAATGAAGAAATGATTGTAGCAAGATTTGGCAAACCTGAACAAGTAACAAACACCAACCCCAATACCACAGTATATACATTTCCCAAATTCGGATTGGTTGCAACCATCAATCAAGATGATAAAGATAGATTAACCTTTAATAATCCATAGCATATTTAAGAGTAAACATAAAAAAGGCGACCTTAGGTCGCCTTTTACAAAACACACTTACAATTAAAAATTAATGACCGCGTGGATCTGGTTTTTCACTTGTATCAATACCAGCCACTTTATAAATTGGGCAACGACTAATTAACCCTGTAACAGTCAACACCAATCCCACAATAATAAATACCATGCTCATAGCACCACCATCTTCAGTGAACCAGCCACCCAAGGCAAAACCAAGCCCAAAAACAACACGTAAAGTACGATCTACTGTTCCAACATTACTATTCATTCCTCACTCCTCCACTCTATTTAAAACACCCTCAAGTGATGAGAATCACTATGGTATCCATTTTTATTTTGAGCGTATTATACAGGATAATAAGCCACCTGCCAAGATTTCTCTTGCTGCATTAGAAATTATACTCAAAATAACTCTTTTCCTTGTCAATGTACCAACATTGACAATAATCATTCCATTCCAAAAATAAAAGGATTCTTTATGTCAACCAAGTGGATTTATCGTATCATTGCAGGTTTAGCTATTGCAGCTGTATTGTATGTTTTTTTTCCAAACAGTGAGCCCAATCCTCGCCCAACTTGGTGGAATATCCAACCCAACTCTACTACCTTAAGCGTTTTAGGGTTAAGTTTAAATAAAAGTCAGCTTAATGATGCGATACACAGCTTAAAAACACACCCTAAGGTAGCACTTTTCACTCGTCGTCAAGGTGAAAACCAACCTGAGCCACCCATGCACCTCGAAGCATACTTTGAAGATGTTTTTGATGAAGGTGATAGTATTATTGTAACACTACTTGCAGACAAGAAGCTATTACAACACATTAAAAAAGAAGCATATCAACCCGAATGGATGCCTAATGATGTGATTCGAGTAAGTATAAGGCAAAAACTTTACCCTAGCTTGCAACACCTTGCCATTAGCAGTATTACAATACTTGCAGGGCGACAAATTGAATTTGAGGCATTTCAAGAGCATTTTGGTAAACCCGATAAAATCCTCAGCGATGGGCAAGGTAATGCACATTTTCTTTATCCACAACTTGGGTTAGACTTAATTCAGCCAGCTGGTGGCACACATATCTTACAGTTTGTCTCACCCGATGTCTTTGACCAAAAGCTCCTACAACCACTGGTGAATAAGCAACGTAAACAAGGATAATAAATCATGACAACACTTTTAGGCGCAGCATTTTTGGTAGGTTTTTTAGGAAGCTTACATTGTGTGGGTATGTGTGGAGGGCTTGTCACAACCCTTGCTATGTCTCAAAAAAGAACTTGGTGGGGAGGGCTTATCAGCTACCAAATGGGTCGCATACTCACCTACACCTTTTTAGGTTTACTTGCTGGCATGATGGGTATGGTCATTACACAAGTGACTTGGTTTGCTGATGTGCAACGTGGGTTAACGCTATTTGCTGGTAGCTTGATGATACTTTTTGGTTTTACCCTTGCAGGCTGGTTACCTGACCCCTTGGTAAAAATGATGTCACAATTGAGTCGCGTAGTTGGACTAAGTAAATGGATTCATGCTGCGACAAATAGTCGCATGCCCATGAGTTGGTTCATGGTAGGTTTATTCAATGGTTTATTACCTTGCGGCCTAGTATATGCAGGATTAGCACTTAGCCTCACCTCGGGCAGCATAGGTCTATCAGCAGCAATGATGTTAGCCTTCGGCTTGGGCACTGTCCCCGCGATGATGTTTGTACCAGTCGTACTCAAATCCGCATCACCTAAAGCGCGTGGTTGGGTATTAAAAGTTGCTGCGATATTACTGATTCTAATGGGTGCTTTCACCATGATTCGAGGCAGTGCCTTGATGCATAGCATGCATGATATGGATAATATGCAAGGTATGAATCACTCAGGGCATCATATGCCAATGAATCATAATATGCACCCCACCACACACCCCATGAATATGGATGGCATGGATATGCAAAATATGAATATGGACGGTATGAAAAAATAAATGCCTTGGTTTGCCTTTATCGAGCTTTCGCTGTTTCTTTTCCTTGCTGTTATTGTTGCTTGGGTGTTCTTTAAACCTGTTAAAAAAAAGAAATCGGACACCCATAAATCTGACCATTCGTAATTGTCATAAAAACACACTAGACTTGCCTCGCGAAGTGGCTCGGATGGTCGCGCTATCACCTGTGAAAACATGTGTATAGGGAGGAAAGTCCGGGCTGCACAGAGCAAGGATGCTGGATAACATCCAGTGGGGGAAACCCTAGGAAAGTGCCACAGAGACTAAACCGCCTAGTGTTCGCACAAGGTAAGGGTGAAAGGGTGCGGTAAGAGCGCACCGCTTGGTTTGGTGACAAACCAAGGCTTAGGTAAACCCCATCCGCAGCAAGACCAAATAGGAAGTCGTTAAGCGTTGCTCGCGCGTGGCTTCGGGTAGGTTGCTTGAGACTGCTGGTAACAGTAGTCCAGATGAATGACCATCACTTTTGCTTGGTAACATGCAAAAGTACAGAACCCGGCTTATAGAGCCACTTCGCAATATTTTTTTAATAAAAGGGGAATTTATGTTCAAGCTTTTTAAAGTATTATTTGGGCTTATTACCTTGATTATTTTAGCCTTGTTGGTCGTACCATTTTTTATTGATGTCAATGATTATAAGCCTGAAATCAGCAAGGCTGTATATGATGCCACGGGTAGAAATGTGCAGATTGAACACATACAACTGTCTGCTTTCCCATGGGTAGGTGTGACCCTCAAAAATGTACAACTTGAAAATGCCCCAGGATTCCAGCATCAACACATGCTCACCATTGATAAAGTAGATGTTCAACTCGAACTTCTACCGCTGCTTAACAAAGAAATTGAAGTCAAACGCTTTCTCTTAGATACCCCTAAAATTTGGCTTGAACAACGCGGGGATACATCTAACAACTGGCAAGACTTACAAGGCTCAACCAGCCCGAAAACAGCCACTACACAATCCACTATAAATACCAATAAGCCTAAACCAAGCACAAGCAGCAAGCTAAGTTCCCCTATCGCGCTGAATGCAGACTTATTACAACTTAAAAATGGACAGGTGATTTGGTCTAATGCAACAAATGAAAAACTTGTTATTTCAGATATTCAATTAAGCATTAAAGACCTACAACTAACCAAACCCATTCAAGTTGCGCTATCTGCTAAACTGGATAAAAATCCTTTCAAATTAGATGCTGAAGTTGGACCTATTGGTGACTTTAACGCATTAGATATCAATAAGTTGCCCGTTCGCCTACAGTTTGAAACACAAGGCTTTTCACTCTCCCCGCTATCCGCATGGTTGCCCCAGCTAGAAGATGCACAAGTTGAACAATTTGGGGACATTAAAACAGCAAAAGTAAATCTTAATATTTCCCTTGAACAACATAAAGACAGTGCGATTGCTAGCAACGGCAATATGCAGCTACAGCTTAAGGATAAGCTAGATATAGCATGGAAACTGAATGCAAAAGCACTTAAATCCATGCATATTCAAGACCTTAATGTCAGCATTAATGACACACAAGTTGCAAATATATCGGGTAATATAAAAAACATTACCCAGTCACCAAGTTTTGAGTTACGAATTGAAACTGCCAAACTGCAACGTATCTGGCTCAATCATTTCTCACCCAGCTTACAAGCTCTATACCTGCACCATCCCGAACCTTGGCAAAGTATAAAGTTGGGTGCATTGATTGCAGGTGATGCAGATATTCTCGATATTCGCGACCTACAACTCCAACTTAACGATGAACATATTCAAGCATCGGGAAATCTTGCTTGGGGTGAAGCACCTGACATTCAACTGCGTATCACAACCAACACCCTACATTTAGACCCTTGGTTGCCACAAAGTGAACAAAAACAAACAGCAGATAACACACCAAAGGAACAGGGTAATTTGGCAACAAATGGTGCGGAAAAAGATAATGTAGAGCCAGACTTAACCTTCTTAAAACCTTGGTACCTCTCTTTACAACTTAGTGCCAAGCGTATTGATGTGATGAACCTGCAGCTTGATAACCTCAGGCTTACTTTAAGCGCTGAAAAAGGTGTGGTTCGTTTAAACCCACTGAAATTTGAAGTTGCTGGCGGGCGCATTTCTGAAAACTTCACTTTATATACCAACACTTACCCTGCAACATGGAAAGAGTCTATGAAACTGAATAGAGTTGCTGTACAACCTGTTCTCAAAGCTGTTGCAGATTTTGGTAAACTTTCAGGCACTGCTACTTTAAACACCAGCCTATCGGGCAAAGGTTTGCTGCCCGAAAATATAAGTAAAAACTTAAATGGCAATGGTCATTTTGTATTTGAAGATGGTCAGTTTGAAGGTGTAGATATTGCCAAAGAAGTACGCAAGTTTAAAAAACAAGATGCACCCTCACAAAACACCACAGATTTTGCCCAAATGCAAGGTAGCTTCCGTATTCATAAAGGTGTACTTACCAATAACGACCTCTATATGGCATCCCCCTTATTCCGCCTTACAGGTAAAGGTAAGCTGTACCTTGACCCACTCAAGCTAGACTACCATGTGCGTCCCCGTTTAATTGAATCTCTTGCTGGGCAAGGTGGCAACAAAGCTGAACGTGGCATTGAAGTCCCGCTACATATTTCAGGTCCTATAGATAATATTCAAGTATCTGTAGAAATCGATAAAGATGCATTGCTAAACAGTGCTGCGGCAATCAATAATGCAGCAGGTAAACCTATTGGTGGTGTAGGCGGCAAAGTGCTTGACCAAGGTTTTGTGAAAACCCGTGATGAAGAGGTTGCCAAGGCCAAAGCAGAAGCCAAACGTAAAGCCGACGCAAAAATTGCAGCTGAAAAAGCACGTTTAGAAGCTGCTGCTAAGAAAAAAGCAGAAGAAAAACTAAAAAATATGTTCAAAGGTTTTGGTTTTTAAATTATGCATGTTTTTGAACACATGCGTTTGCATCCTGAACGTCCACAAATCAGGCAAATTAGACATGCTGCCAAACTACTCAACGATGGTTGCTTTGCTGTAGTACCTACTGAAACCACCTATGCCATCATGGTTTTACCCACTGCACTCAAAGCCCAAGAAAATATTCGCCAACTTCGTGGTTTAGATGAACATCATTTATGGTCGTTGGTCTGCAAAGATTTGAAACAAGCCGCACAATTTGTCAGCATAGACAATCCATCCCACCGTATTTTAAAACACCATTTGCCAGGGCCTTATACATTCATTCTACCCGCCAACTCTAGGCTGCCCAAACGCATCTTTGGAAAACGTAAAGATGTCGGCATCCGTATGCCCGACCATGCTGTTTGCACCATGCTTTTAGAAGAACTTGGCGAGCCGCTATTAGCCACATCCATGCAATTCCCCAATGAAGATTTTATTGCCACCGATCCTGATGCCATGGAGCCGCGCATCAAACATTACAATGCTATATTACTTGATGCTGGGTGGGGTGATATGACCCCCACTACCATTGTTGATTTATGCAATGATATACCCCAAATCTTACGCCAAGGTTTAGGTAAATGGGAGTTTTAGGCTTAAGTATCTATTGAAAGCTTATTATAAAATAGGTCAAATAGGCACAAGCCCCTTTATGTAGCTATCCCCGATAAGCTTAAACAAGCATATTAACAACAATTAAAGCCTCTCTACCAATAAACATCAAAGAACACTGCGCATCCTTTATTATAGGGCTACCTCTACCCAAAACAACACTATTACCTAGCATATTGTATACATATGCCCCTAAATTTTAAAAACACTGCTTTGTGATGTATGTCGTCGCAGCCTCTAAGTTTTCCTCACAAACTAAAGTTAAATCATAAAAATCCATGCGAAGCGCAAAGGAGTTACCCCAAAAAGCATAGTAAAAGCATTCACTAAGGAAAATCCTTAGTTGTTTTTACGACCTATACCTACTTAGAAAAACACCTGCACTCCGATACATACCTTATGACTGTTGCGAGCGGTCACATAAAAAGCTTCACAGGAGATGATGATGTTCAAATTACTTTTTAACCTCACACTAATAGCTACACTAACTACTTTGATGCAAAGCCAAGCATTAGCATGGGAACAACATGCTTTACCTACTTCTTTTAGCCAAAGCAGTACCACCCACTACGGTGGCAACAAAGCACCCCTTGTATTCTCAAGCACACATATCCAAGCCGTTGCCCCCAACCAGTCTGGACTATATGTGTGGGACTCTCAAAATGATGGTATCAACTGGACATCCACACGCATCACGTCCAACACCAATTTCACACAAGCTTATTTGGCTTCAAATACTTTAGCCTTAGCTTGGGGTTACAATATGGCTCCCACCATGTTTCATGGCTCCACAAACTCTGGTAGTTGGAGTGCTTCACCACATGTATGGCCGCTCGCAAGCTGGAATATCATCCATGTAAGCACTTCAACTAACGGAGACCTTATTGTTTTAGCCACCACCCCTGATACAGGAAAACTTGTTGAAGGCGAATTGTTTATGATTCGTGGTAATGCCAATGGTTGGAGTGCTGCAACGCCTATCAGTGATGCTCATACATGGGTAGCAGATGCCACCACAGTTCATCATGCTTCTGGTTTACAAAGCATTGTTTGGAGCCAACGTAATGGCACCACTTGGCAAATCATGGTGCGTAATAGCAGCGATGGTATCACGTGGAGTACTCCACACGCTATTGTACAACATATCGCAGCACCTTATTTCCAAGAAGCTGCTGTTCAACTAGCCGCCGATGCTTTAAATAATAATGAAATCGCTTTGGCATTTACTGGCTGGAGCATGCAAGCATATAGCCAAGTATGGAGCAAAGCATTTGACGCAATTTCAGGCGTAACAACCCAAAGCTTGAGCCTGTTACCTGATGCAGGTGACATGGTGGTACAACCATCATTGGTGACACTAGCCAACAACACTTGGGCAGTGGCATGGCAACAAAAAACAGGCATTGATTCAGAAATTTATATAGCGCAACACAATGCTAACGGTACTTGGTCAACTGCAGTTAATGTATCCATGGATCCTATGCATATGGACAGAGACCCACACATTGCCCTTGGCTCTTCTAAAACACTTAACATTGCCTACACACGCCGCATGCAAGCTGACACACAAGAAGTATATATGTTGTCAGAAGGTGATGTGTTTGATGCTTCTTTAGATAGTGATGGTGATGGCGTTGCCGATAGCCAAGAACAAGGTTTTGACCTTGATCACGATGGTATTGATGATGCACAGTCTGCACGCATCGCAACATGGACAAATAGCGATGGTCGGTATGCTTTGATTGTACAAGGCAATGGCGAGTTACGCCAAGTTCAAGCACCATCCTTTGCTGAAACACATATTAATGCACCACAAACACATCAAGTTTCAGGTAGCTTATTTTCTTTCCAAATTCACGCTCTTAACCCAGGAGAAACCACACAGATTCATCTATTAACACCAAATACTTTAGCTAAAAATACAACTTGGTTAAAACTAAATCCCAATGCCCAATGGTCAGACAGTGAAAGTAATACTGTCTTCCTTGATACTTCTGGCAAAGGTTTGATGATTTCACTCACCGATGGTGGTGCAGGTGATGAAGATGGTATGGCTGATGGAATTATTATTGACCCAGCCGCACTCGCCACACCACAAACAAACCATGTGATTAACCCTGTTGCTACAAACCAAACAACCAATACTGAAACTGCAGCAGGCTGTTTAGTATCCAATAATAACAACCCATTCACTTTGTATATCATGCTTTTGCTTCTTGGTGGTATTGTATTACGCAAAAAAAAGTATGTCTGCACGCTGAAACCATGAAAAAAGGCTCGTGATTTCTCACGAGCCTTTAAATGTTTGGTTGCGGGGGCCGGACTTGAACCGACGACCTTCGGGTTATGAGCCCATCATCATCTATTTCTGTAACATTTCTTATCATCCATCATGTTGTTTTATATGCTTTTTATAACTCTAGGGCAAATTAATATTATACATTATTTCGACTTATTAACGCTATAACTAAAACATTTAAAGCCATAATTTTAGTGCAGAAGTGTGTACTGAAATTACTTTTTATGAGCAATAAATACGCTTATTTTTTCCTCATAAAACCTTACTTGATTATTAAGTATTACTTAATTTTTTAACTTGCCAAGGATTAAGTATTCCTTAATCTTCTCGATTTAAATTTTAAAGGAGATCTTTATGAAGATAATCAATTACGCCTTATTACTAATAATAATTAGCACCGCATTCAATGCTTGCACTCCCAGAATGACGGATGCCGAAAGAGCCCAACAACAAAAAATTATGCAATCTATACTTGAGCGTCAGAGACTAGCGAGAGAGAATTTGTTGTTAAAAAATGCTCAACTAAAAGTCAATACGACCTCAGCAGGAACAACTCAACAAAAAGTAGCCATTGCATCAAGTTCAAGCGAATCTGATATGAAAGCAGAAATTGATAAACTACCATTGATTCCTATTAATACAGGTGTTTTATTTAGGAAACAAGAAGATGGGTTTACTGTAAATGGAAAAAGATTCATAGATTATGAGGGTGAAATTGACACATTTGTGTTCAATGGGCTAAGTGGAAATGTGACATACGTCGTCGAAACAGGTGAAAAAGATTACACTATCAAAGTTGCACGTCCTTCCGTCTCTGACAAAACTATTACAATCGCAACCGCTAAGAAAGAACGAAACACTTGGAAAGTACATACCAAAACTGGTAAAAACCTAACTGGCTCTAGGTTACTTATGACTTCTAAAGGGTTTGTTGTTATTCGCAAATCAACAGGCTTTTTATACATCCCTGGAGAAGAGATACAAAGCTTCACTATTCCCAAAGGATACACCGTTGCCAAATACCAAACTGGCGACATTTATAGTACAAACCTGATTCTCATTGAAAAAATTCAAGAGAGGACAAATTCATTTGGTGGTTTATTGTCCACAACACGGGGAATAGCTGGAATTTTCGGAGGTGACGGAAATGAAGACTATGCCTTATATAATATAAACAATAAAAAAGTAATCAGCCTAAACATCGACTACAGTGGTGATCAGAAACCTTATAAATACATCAACCAAGGTAATAAATCAATAAATGCATTGCATTACTATTGGCGAATCGAATGGTTCAAAGTTCCTTCCGGAACTTATATTGTTTTCGTACCAAATGGTATTCGCAAAGTGAATGCAATCCATGCTGAAACAGGACTTAAAACAACGATATTTGAAAGTGCTTTAGGGTTTGAATCAATCTATTCCTTCATACAAGAAAATGGTAAAATTAAAATCATTGCAGATATGGGGCTAAAGGTTGATTCCATCGATGATTTAGTAACTTTCTTAACTAAGACTGTTTCAGCCAAGTAATAATATCCATAGATTGGGAGCTTCTTTAAGCTCCCAATATTACGCATTCAATTGATCAATAACTTAAACAATATCTTTTCAGTATCGAAAATACTCCAGCCATACTTAAAACCAACGAAACTCTCTTTAAAATCAGAATGATAAATTAGGAAGAAGATGCGTCATCATTGGGCACGCACTCCATAAGATCTTGCACTTCACATTGAAAAAAGAGGCAAATTGCATCAATATTATCCGTTGTAGTATTGTATCCTCGAATATTACCAATTTTAGAAAGTGTAGTACGATGAATCCCCGTTTCTTTAGCTAAAGTCTCTAGAGTCAATTTTTTTCCATGCTTAAATTCCCAGTCTGCAACTCTTTCTTTTAAACGAAACCTAATCATCTGCCCTCCAAGCTAAAACGCAAAGTATCACAAGCTTAATGTTTTATCAAACTCGACCTATTGAATCATTTAATCATCTTTCGTGATTGACAGTCACGCAAACCATGGTATGATGCGTATATTCATCATTTGTTCACAAGGAGAAGATAATGACGCATACTTTCTTAACTACTGAAGAATTATCCACTAAAATCAAATACGATTCAAAATATATTCGCCAGTTTCTAATGGACACTGTTTTCATTGAAAATATCCATTACATCCGACCCTTTGGTAGAAGAAAGATACTCTTTATCTGGGAAGCTATTGAAGCTGAAATGGTAAAAAGCATTCAGTTAGAACCAGCTTTAATCCCTATGGCATCTGGAGGACTAGTTCATGGGTAGCATTCGATCCAGAAAAGATACTTGTAAACTATTTCTTGATTTTAGATACAAAGGGGTTCGGTGTAGAGAACTAACCTTATTAGATGATACGCCAGCAAACCGAAAAAGATTACAGGCTTTACTTAATCAAATTGAATCAGCTATTGCCTCAAACACCTTTCATTACGCCAGCATTTTCCCCAATAGCTTAAAGGCTAAGGAATTCGAGCGTGAACTGTACATAGACGATTCTAACCCAGAATTTAGTTCCTTTGCTGATGAATGGTGGAGTGAAAATTCTTTTCGTTGGAAACCAAGCACCCAAGCAAACAATAAGAGTATTTTGGAAAAATATTTGATACCTATATTTGGTGACATCCCAGTTAAAGATATTAATAAAGGAAGCATACTTAAATTTAGAGCCCAATTAGCTGAACAGCCAGGAAGAACGGGAAAGAAGTTATCAAATAAAAGAATCAACAATATTATGCAACCTCTCCAGTCTATTATGGATGAAGCATCAGAACGCTTTAATTTCATTTCACCTTTTAAAAACATCAAGCGTCTACCACTTGTAAAACCCAAAATTGAACCTTTTTCACTAACCGAGGTTTTACAGATTATAAACGCTGTCAATCCAACCTATACAAACTATTTAACAGTTCGCTTCTTTACTGGCATGAGGTCAGGTGAAATTAATGGGCTTCGCTGGCGTAATGTTCACTTAGAAACACAAGCCATCTTTGTCTGTGAATCATTTACCTATAATGAAATGACCACTACTAAAACGAACGAATCAAGATATATTCAAATGAACTCAATGGTTTTACAAGCTATTCAGGCTCAAAAGGTTATATCACGCCCATACTCAGAGTTCGTGTTCTGTAACCGAAATGGTGAACCTATAGACAATTCTAACTTTACCAAACGCATTTGGTACCCGCTGTTAAACAGCCTAGGTTTAAAAGCTAGGCGACCTTATCAATCAAGGCACACAGCAGCAACATTATGGTTAGCTGCTGGTGAAAATCCAGAGTGGGTTGCTAACCAATTGGGGCATAGCTCAACTCAAATGTTATTTCAAACATATTCACGTTTTATACCCAATGCCACTAGGCATGATGGCACCGCGTTTGAATCACTTTTAAGCAGCACCATAAAGAAATAAAAATACACAATATAACGAGGACAATATGAATCAAACCTTTATAAATAAAATAACTATACACCTTGAGTTTAGCCTAAAACTAAAACCATCGATCAGAATACATGAGCCTCTTGGCATTCCACAGCATCTTGACCACCACAGCACCATCAAGGTTTGGGTACAAGAAAACTGGGGGGAATACTCCACCAAAACACCTAAAACTATTGAAGAAATCATGGATATAGCAAGCAAAATGAACTTAGATCTCCATCAAATTCTTACCCATCATTTTCATGGACACAGTTGGCAACATACACCCGAATACCCAGATTTATAAAAAACATCAAGGAGAAAAATATGAATAATAAACAATACAATTACAAATCTACGATTAATGATTTAGCGCTTACAATCTCAATACAACTTAACATACCCCAAGGGGCTGAACTAGTTTCAGCCCTCGGTTACCCTCAAGCTCATTCAAACCAATCCGCCATCAGGTTCTGGATTGTTGACCATTTAGAATGTTACCAAGGAGTAGAACGACAATTTTTATTGAGCCAACTCATATCCGAAATAAGAGAGCAAATTCATGAGCATTTTGGGCTCAACTTATTTACGGCTTATTAAATTGATTTGGCTAGAAAGCATTGCCTATCTAGCCAAAATTTTATATCAACAGCAAATTTTTTCTTTGCGAAGTATCCAATATCGTTGCAGCCAGAAAAAGCTATTACAGTAGTTTTCAATAGTTGTGTACCTACCAGCATGACCCATTAGCTGCGATAAGATACACATATCCGTTGGTGAAGGCTGACAACGCCCGTTATTTTCATAGTCACGCTCCCATTTTGAACCTCCAAATACAAAAGCCATTTGTTTCATTAAGTGACCTTGGAGCACTTCTTCAGATATTGTAGGTATAGCCTTTACAAGATACTCCTTAAAATTAGGGTCAATGAGCATATTATATTTGAGAAATTGAATTGAAGCGAAAC
This sequence comes from Ghiorsea sp., assembly GCA_027080505.1. GTDB lineage: Bacteria > Pseudomonadota > Zetaproteobacteria > Mariprofundales > Mariprofundaceae > Ghiorsea. The sequence continues at coordinate 42,988 of JALWRX010000059.1, read as the reverse complement.
TATGCCTAAGCATATGGAGCGTACAATGCCCCACTCCTTTTGCCCTCATAATTTTTGATACCTTGGAACTTAAATTCTTTGGAGAGGATATTGAAGATATTATTCTATTTGTTGGGCGTTCAATTTTATTCAAAAAAACTCTTAACGATTTCTCAGCACTTGCATCTAAAAGTGAAGCCAATGGAAGTACGCGGTGACCTGCGTTAGTTTTACTTTCTCGAATAGGAAGCCTTTCCATATCATCAAAATCAGTTTTCTTTAAAGAAAAAATTTCTTCGCACCTTAATCCAGCATAGAAAGCTAAAAACATCGCAATCCAAACAGAAGGGTACTCTGTTACCATTCTTAATAACACATTAAATTCAGACCTGTATACAATATGGCTATGTGCTATTTCACGAACGATGCCACTAGATACTTGCTTTAAAGGTCTTTCGCCCACCTTAGAGCTTATATAATTGTGTAAATTGGAAAGCTGGCTTAAAGTATTAATTTTAGTTTGACGTCCATATTCTGGATGCTCTTGAATAAATAACTTCAAAGCATCCCAGTCTGAAGTTGTTAATTGCTCAAGACTTTCTTGTTTTATATGAACCATGACCCTGTTTGCTAGAATATATGTATATGTATGTAATGCGGAAATTGTTAAATCCTTTTTGTGAGGGTCTATAATTAATGAAATAAACCACTCAAAATACTGTATCCATTTGATGGGTATGATTTGAGGCAACTCATTATCACACAAAACATTACAAAGTTGAGCATGAAGAAGCTTCTTTACTTGAACTCTCTTTTCCTTTTTACGATACGCTGAGTAAACATTTTGTAACTTAATATACAGGTCATAAACTAATGAAGGCATATGCTCCCTTAAGTCGTGGTGAAAAGCTTTCCTTGAACTCTTAAATTGAAAATCTAATTGTGCTGCTCGAATTTTATTTCTCATGTTTGCAATGACATAATATGGAACACCAGCAAACTCCATATTTTGTCTACTCATCTGAATCCACCATTTTAGGTCAAACACCCTGTCTAAACCTGATACTTCATCTATATTCCAAGCAAAGTCTGCCAAATATTGCTCAAGAAAAGCACGTCTATCTGTTTTCTTTTTGTTACGCACAGTTCTCCAATTGTGTGGAAAAACAAAAGAATTTTCGCCAATCTTATTTGACTTCTTTATCAACAATTTAAGAGCTGATACTGTTTCTTTTGTTAGAGGGTATTGCTTAAAAACCTTTTGTCCCGTGACTCCAACTGGAAGACACAACCAGTTTATATCGCCTTCTAAAAACAAATGCTTTCGTTCTAACTGTACAATTTTTATATCGCCTGTACCTATTATAATACCATCTACTGCAATTAAACGAAATATGACCCATGCACTAATAACTTCATAAGCTGTTCTTCTATTTGGCTTTTCATTCATCATTTTTTGAAGCAGCCGTTCAAATATGTGTAGTTCTGATAGCGGGAATAAATTTTTATTTAAAGCCAGGTCTGGACGAGGATAAATATTTACTTTAGGCCACTTTCCAACTTTAAACTCCTTTTTGATTAACTCATGCTTTAAGAAACATTTAAACATATACGCCAAAGAAATATTTATGCGAAATATTTCTTTAGGCTCAAGAGCTAAGGGAGTATCCAAGTTACTCTCTTTCATCTTAGACTCTATGATTATACTGTGAACTTGATTAGTATCTTTATCTTTCCACTCGCCTTCAAAATATTCTCCTGTAACCACCTGTTTAAAGGCATTAAAAGCCTGATAGTTTATATTATACCGAAACTCTTGATTGGCTTCTAAAAACTTTTGTTCTAATTCATCTAATTGGCTTAGGTAATGTTTACACATCGTTAACCACTATTTTTAAATTCAAATCTTTAATGATTTTATCTTGGATTTTTAAGACTCTCGTTTTAGACTCTAACCAACTTATAGGACTAAGTACGTGCTCGTGTTCCATTCCTCTTCGCCTATGCCCTGAAACCCAATCAATATCAGCCATGTTTTCGCCACTATTATGCAAACAGCTTAAATAATAATGCCTGTAGCCATTTCGTATGTGATAAAAATAATTAGAATCTTTCGTAAAGTTAGTATTCTTATCAATGTTCTTTGAACTAGATGATTCCACGCTTTTTGTCTCTTTATTCAAAATTGGAAAAAAACAATGCAAATTTTCTATTGAATATATCCCTTCGTTTATAATTTTCCTTCTCCATACAGGTAGTAATAACTGCAGATGGCACCTTAAAGATTTTGTCAATATTTCAGGTATCGGCACACACCTTTCTTCACGGTGAAAAGTAGAGTTTTTATCCATTATATGAATGGCATTTTTTTCAATTAACAACTCCCTTTTATCAGGAATAGGGTCTCTTAATGGACGTTGTCCCGTACACACTAAAAAAAGTCCATACAAGTATGCAATATAAGAATTCCATTGGTCATCACTACCCTTTAACAGTGATTCTCTATCATGAGGAAATGATTTATATAATAGGCTGAAGTGTTTTTTTAATGCATCAGTTGTTGGTGTGTTTGTTGCCCCAATCGTAACCTCGTTATTACTCAACACTTTTTCATCAGCCTTAAATAAATTATCCAAAGAAACGGGCATATCAAAAAGTGAACTTCCCTTAAATTCTGACATAAACGAACAAATTAATTCTTGCCACTCTTGATTATAATGACTGCTATTCAAGGTAACATAATAGTGTTGGTTTTCTAAATAATAAGTATTCACACCCGCTAGAATATCAGCATATAACTGCGGCAGCCCATATGAATGAACAAAGTATGCTTTAAATGTCTTCGCTAACCTTGCAATAGTTATTGGCCCTAAGCCATCACGGCCAAACCTTTGCAAGAATTCTTTAGTCGCTTGAAAGTGTTCTTTAGCAAACAAAGGACAAGTTTCTCTTCCCTCTGTAATAAGTTGAGAAAAAAACTGAGGCAATCTTATTATTTGATAATCATCAACTTGACAAAACCTTTCCTCATCCCTTGATCCGTAACTTGAATATGACCACAAAATATTTTTCTTATAGTCATAATTAACACCTTTGGATCGTGTTTGGCTCTCTGGATTCAAGTTAACTGGTAAATGGCTATTCCTGCGATTAAAGTAAATCTTCTTTAGTTCCTTTTCCCTCTTTCCCAGAAAGATTGCAAAATATATAATAACTTGAACCTGCCATATTTCAGTAGCCATATTTTCAAGTATATTTCTAATCTTATGCTTCGATATACAGTCTTTATGCCATGGCATAACCTTGGTTTCCTGAACTAGGCTCTCAAATTTTTGTTTCGCATTTCTCTGTGAGAACCAAGGATCTAAAAAGAACTCAGCAGGAAATAGAATGCTCTCTTCGCCTAAATAATCCTCTATTGATTCGCCTTGAGCATTTACATCAACTTGCCCCCCCTTTTTTAAAAGAGATACCTCTTGCATTAAAATTTTTTTACGCTTAGAGGTGACATCGAAATATTTATCTTTTGCAGCATAGGGTATACGTTCTAAATCAACATTTACAACAATCTGGTTTTCATAAAGTAACCAACGCTTTTGTACTCTTCCAACCTTCCTTGAATGCCCTTGCGTAACCTCACGACGATAGCCTCTGAACAACAAGTCAAAGACAAACGTCTTATCCTCATCTGAAAACAGAATTTTCTTCATTTTCAATGCATCATGAGCAAGAAGGCTAATCTCATCATCTGTAGGTGAAAAATAATCTTCAATGCTTAAACTATCTCTGCTTACTATTAATTTCCTTGCAATAAGACCTAGTCTGGCAATATACCTTTTACTATGATCATGACGAAGCAAATAAATTCTTTTAAGCAGAAATGGAGAATAACTTTTGAATGTTTGTAACATACCCTGATTTTCAATTTCTATTGCGCCACCATGTGCACTAACTCTAAATAAAAAGGTATATAAAGGGTGTGTCGCATTGACCCCACGAACTGATGGTCGCCTCAACTTTATATGTTCGTTTCCGCTTGACTCATGAAATGAAAAAATATTGTCCCAAAAACTTTCATATACCTTTATAAAATCATTAGATAACTTCTTACCAACCTTAGTTTGGTAAGCATTTAAAAGATGATCAACTACAGGATTCATATAATACAAGCCATCACCACTTGGTGGACAATTAATCAAATGTAATACACCAGATGTAAATTTTTCTTGTGATGAAAATATGCTTCTGGAAAGACTATGTTCTCCTTCTGTATCACACCCATAAAATTTTTTTAGTTCTCTAAGTTCTTGAAGGATACCAGACATTATTCCTTCCACTTTTTCAAGTCCCGCAATAATGAATCAGGAACTTTCTCTTTTTTTAACGCATTGTTAAAAGCTCTACCATCATACCCCGAAATATCGCGTAAAGTTCTTGATCTAGAATGTGTAATATCTTTGATATGTGGTTCAAACAATGAAGGGGAGTGACTCTGCTTCCTAGCATCTGTAATTCGTTTATAAATAAGTGCTACGACTCCATGTGCTGCTGGTGACCTTTTTAGTGCTGTCATTTCAAGAAAAAACATTTCTTGAACCTTTTGAGTCGTAACTGGTTCCGCTACCTCAATCACCTTCGGGTATGATACTTCTCCCATTTCGAGTAGCCTTTTATGGGCAAAATAAGTTCCAATCCCCCTAACCACTAAGAGTTGACTGTACTTTCGAGTTCCTTTTTTTCTGACCACTTGAATTAAATTCTGTGCTTCACTTTTATATGCAAAAATCGTCATATTATCCTGCATAAGATAATCTAGTTGCTCCAGCGATATTATCTCAAAAATTGCAGGATGAATCTTTAGTTTCTCATATCTAATTATTTCGATACAGTTGCAATCACTCATATATTTCTCCATAAATTAATCTTATAGCTGTCACTAATTAAATAAAAAAGTCTTAGCTTTTCATCAACACCTTCTCAAACAACGTATTTATTTTTTCTCGCTCATACTCTCTTTTGATTTATATAATATCTAGCTGGCTAGACTTAAATAGACCCAAATATTTATGCTGTCTTCCAGCGAGTCAAAAGTTCCTTTAATGTTTCAACCAAAAATTCGGGCGAATGATTGACCTCGGCAGCAATAATAATTTCAATTTCCTTATTATTTACTGATATTAACCCTACCCCCTGAGGAATTTTCACATTAATATCTTCAGCAACTCCTCTAGGTGCAGCAATCCAAAGAGCATTACAGTATTTGCGATAGGCTTCAAACCTCTCATATTCCAGTAAATTTTGACTTACTATCGCTACCCCGTGAATATGTAACGGCTCATTACTCATTTCTTGTAAAGCTAATATTGCATCTAACACATAATGCTGATTGTGTATCGGGTTGGTTACCGTCACACTCTGAAAGAACTTAGAAAAACTTGGTACTCGATAAATAACCTTTCCTTTTTTGTATTCGGCTTTATCTTTTCTCAACCACTCATTACTGTTTAAACGTAAAGCATCTAAGACTATGGATTCCCCAAATAATCCATGAGATGCTTTCTGTTCTAAAGCTGGCTTAAATACATTCCACTTTTCTCGCAACTCTTTTCGAGTAATCTCGCCATCAATAAATCTATTCATCATCTCATAGACTTCATTCTCTTTAAGAATACGTGATAGTTTATCAAAAATTTCTATACCTTCTGGGCTAATTGGAGATTTTAGATCCTCAATCACTTCAAAATTATATCCGAACTTTGAAGCTTCAGCTCGCAACCTTTCATATTTTTTTTGAGCCGTTATATATCGCCAAAGCGTAGCCTTACAAAGGTTAACCTCCTTTCCCCATGACTCCAGCCACTTTGAAAACGAGCCAAAATTAATAGACCAATAGTTATGTTCTTTAACATCTGACAGTACCCTTCCAACCTGTATCCAGTCAATATGGTCGCTTTCAAGAACATTTTTGAGCTTAGCTTCAATTTTCTTAAAAATTAACTTCTTCATAAAAAAGAACTATAGCCTTTAAATTAAGCTTGTCTAGCTGGCTAATAAACAAATAGTTGCCAACCAAATCCTCAATTTTTTCTGCTTACTTTATAAATATGCTGCCATGTATCCAATCGGATACTAATGTTCGCTTATGCAAAAAAGAGACCATGAACATCTAGCTAAACTTCAAGATTATTATGCCCTATATCGCATTATTCCATCTCACTCTCAAATTGCAGATATGATTGGCATGTCTAAACGAAGTGCATCTAAATTTATTGAACGTATGGTCTTCGCAGGATATTTAGGCAAAGCTCCTGATGGGCGCACTGTACCTGAAAACAATTTCTTTGCTCGGTCTATCGTGGGTGTTGTACCCGCTGGCTTTGCTAGCCCTGCCACAGAACTTGTGGCTGATAGTATGACCATTGATGAATACTTGGTTGAACACCCTTCATCAACAGTTCTTGTTACAGTTAGTGGTGAATCCATGGTAGGTGCAGGCATTAATGATGGTGATATTTTGGTGGTTGAGCGTAAAGCCAACCCAGACCTCGATAGTATTGTTGTAGCTATGATTGATGGTGAGTTTACAGTTAAGTATTTACGTAAAAATGAGCAAGGCATGTATTTAGAACCAGCCAATGATGCTTTCCCTACCATTCACCCCGAATCAGCATTAGAGATCTACGGTCAAATGGTTGGCCTATTTCGTAAAACACATTGAAACAGCGCAGCAACTGGTACAATGCCATTGCTCACGTTGATGCAGATTGCTTCTTTGCAGCCTGTGAGCTTACACGTAGACCAGATTTGAAGGGGAAACCTGTATGCATCTTATCAAGCCAAAATGCATGTATTATCGCTAAGACTTATGATGCTAAAGCCATAGGCATTAAAACAGGCATGCCTATTTGGGATGCAAAAAAACTTATGCCACATGCCCATTACCTTTCTGCTGACTTTAGATATTATGGCTTAATATCAGACAAGATGTTTTCGGTTTTACGTAGATATAGCCCAGAAATTGAAATGTATTCTATCGATGAGGGCTTTATTGATATGAATGGTATCCGCTCTATGTGGGGCAAATCATACCAAGGTATTGCAGATCACATCCGCGAAAGCATATATCAAGAAGTGGGAATCACTGTGTCCGTGGGCATTTCCACCACGCGTATCCTCGCCAAAATCGCATCCGAAATGAACAAACCCAACGGCACCTCTGTTATACCAGGTCGCCGTATTACCAACTTTTTGCGTGAAGTTCCTATTGGAGATGTGCCAGGTATTGGCAAAAGCAGGCAGCAACTTATGAAGAAATTAAATATTCATACCGCTTATGATTTTGCTAATAATCCTAAAGAACGTATTGATTTCACTTTGGGTAAAGTCGGCATGGATATATGGCATGAGCTTAATGGTACACCAGTGTTCAAATTAGAATTAAACTCACCTATGCCCAAGAGCATTGCTAGAACTGCAAGCTTAGGCGTTGTAACAAGTAACAAACAACTCATTAGGTCTCATATAAGCTACCACACAACCAGAGTTGCAACTGAGCTTATAAGGCAAAACCTAACCACCTCTTTTATTAGCGTATTTTTACGTCTCAAATCATTTGAATCAGTTGGTAAGAACGTCCGCATCACTGCAACCAATGATTACAGCCGCATTAATCATATTGTAAAAGTCATCTTCAACCATATTTTTAAAGATAATACTGAATACAGAGCATGTGGAGTGATTTCATCATCACTCCAACCTGATGCGCAACAAGGCAATTTATTTACATCAGTACAAACCAGCAAACAACTCGCATTAACCAAAGTGATGGATGACATCAACACTCGCTTTGGTAATCAAACACTAAGTCCTGCAAGCTCACTAAAAAAAGAAACACTTAAAGTTAAGTTTCAATACCCTCTACTTACTGCCACATAAAAGTCTCTCTTTAGTGTCTAGTTTGACTTAGCCACTACATTATAAATGCAGACACTTATGGGTGGGTTAGCTATGTTCGTTCGTATTTCTTGATTTGTGCCTTGGCACTTTGATATAAATCTTCCCGCAGGAACTTAGGCTCAAGCACTTCAATCTGCTCATCATAACCGCGCAACCAAAAGCGAAGTTCAGAGGTATCGTTTACAGTGGCTTTAAGCAAGAATGTACCATCACCCTGCTCTTGTAATGTTTGTTTAGGGCAAAGCTTGCGTTCACCCAAATGGAATGCCACATCCTTGCCAATAATAGCTTTAAGATTGATTTTATCACCAATTTGGAAGCTAAGCTCTCCCGAAGCAATGTAAGCATCCAAATCAAAATCTTTTGGTCTTTCAGACGGTATATCTAGCTTTATTGCAGATAAGATTCTATGCATGGTCAATAATCGCACGTCTTGATAGTCATCTATCGTACATGGCAAATAAAAGATACCGTTCTTCAACACCAAACCAAGCGGCGAAACGGCGTAGTCTTTTCCTTTTTTTGATCCTCGCGGTTTATAAGTGATTTGTAGCCTACGGTTCAAAAGTAGTGCGCTATACACTGCACTTTGTACATCATGTAGTACTTCTGGCGTTGATAAATCTGGTCCCTGTCGTACCACGCGCACTTTATTTGCCCATGATGTTGCACCACTATTCGATTGAAGTTCATTAAGCACCTTCTTAGCCGTTTTAAAATGTGGTAATAGATGACTAACCGTTTCATGAGGCAAAATAGGTTCTAGGTGCTGCTCAGCCAAATAAAATGCCAAGGCTGTGTGCGAATCCATGCCAGGAATATCCAACGTTCCAGAATCTTTAGACCATGACCAACCAAAAGGCTTACTTCTATCATCGCATTCAAGCGGAAAGATGGTCGAAAACTTTTCTAAATCCCGTTGTACCGTTCGTTGTGTCACTACAAAGCTTTCCGAAGCTAGAGCATGCACCAAACTCGTTGTATCAATCTTACTCGGGCTTCTTGGCACAAGCCTAAGCATTTGCCATTGCCGCATTACTGTATCACTCATTTTTGCACACCTCTTTGCCTTACGGAAACTTTAATCGATTGCCCCATTGCATTTGAAAATTCAGCACTTGCCGTAGTCGCACCCTTTAATACCCAGCCATCTCCCGTTTGTTCACCCACTTTCAATATACGAAAGCCAGAGCCACTCGGTATAATCACTTTCCCTTCCGCAAACCCATTCACCACTGGTGGCTTTGCCATTGGCACTGTTTTTTCCACTGGTTGAAGGGTGGGCTTTTGAGTAGCCGTATAGTTTGGATGTATCAAAGCTAGTTGGCTTGGTTGTGCTGCTGCAGAAGGTTGAGATGGAGCTTTAGCGTCATAACCAAACCAGATAACCACCAAAGCCAATGATGTCGCTAAGAATGTATTGGCAACAGGCGTTATCCAGCGACCACCATACTTGCCTTGCAGCCTTCGCACATGTGCTTGATGCTCTGCTTCATCTGTAATCATAGCTTGTTCTAGTGCATGAACCTGAGCACTATGGTCAAAGCTTTTATCCACCTTGTATTTTAGCATATAAGCCTTCAGCTCTTTGCTATATAGCACACCATCAATTCTACTGCCCTTAAATTTCCCTTCTGTAAACACCACCAAACCAACAATCTTTAATCCTTCAAGATACGGTTCAATCGCTTTGATATGTTTGTAGTTTTGTCGAATGGGGTTTTGAAAGGAAAACCGTGAGTGTTTGTTTAACGATTGCGTCCAAGTTTTTGCCTTTTCATTACCAAATATCCAGCCTGCATAGGCTTTTGTTTCAATCACAAAGCATGTGTCACCAACGATCACAATATGGTCAATTTGTGTAGTATCTTCTCGGGTAGGTAACAAAACATCATGGAAACAAGTGTATATCTGTTTACTCAAGCTCGATAAAATATCCCGAATTTCTTGCTCACCAAGCCAGCCTTTAATTTTAGGCGCATAAAGCTTTAATCCTGTGACAGCAAAGAATACCGCCAATAAAAGAAGTACTGTATCAATCATTATTCACCCTCTTAATTATTTAGTATTCCCACTTATCAAATGCTAAAGGTGAGGTATTTAGAATAATTCGGCTTGACTTCCAATTCGGTAAAAACTTATCTAATAGGCTTTTAAAGCGTTCATTATGATGCCGCTCATGAAGATGCACGAGTTCATGCACCAAAATATACTCCAAACATTCCATAGGTTTTTTCGCCAACTCTAGGTTTAATAAAATACTGGCTTTATCTGGGTTACAACTGCCCCATTTGGTTTTCATTTTACGAATATTCCAGCTTGCTTCTTTACCAACACGTTTCGTCCATTTTTCAAAAAGCTCTGGCACAACTTTTTTCAATTCACTTCTATACCATTCATTTAAAATCTTTTCTTTTTGTTCAGCCTCTAGTTTTGGCTTAACAAACATTTTCAACTGACCAGACTTACATGCTTGCACTTCTGGTTTACCCACCCGCTCTATAACTTCTAATCTATAAGCCTTACCAAAAAAGTAATGACATTCTCCCGACACATAAGCACGAACCGATTGGCGAGGTTGATTTTGGAATTCCTTTTGCTGCTTCTTAATCCAAGCAAGCTTGGAGACAATCACTAAGCGGACATTTTCGTCATTCATGTGCTCTGGCACTGCCACGCGCACATGCCCATTGGGAGGATAAACACCAAGATGCAAATTCTTGATGCCCTTTCTAATCACTTGAACATCAATACTTTGAACTCGAATCATTCGCTTCTCTGATTGTTTAATCATACTCTTCCTGATTCTTCACAAGCTCAACCACGGCTTTCACGTCAACCTTATAATCTGCAGCAACCTCATGTACTGCTCTCTCAACTTTTCGTTGCTTAAATGGATTGGATTTCCAATCTGCTTTTTTACTACTACGAACAGCCTCATCAATCGACAAAACCAAATCTTCATCATTACCCAAATTATCATACAGCGATTGCTTGCCGCGTGTATCCATAGAGCTTGGGTATTGTTTACCACCCTCTGGTTTTGAAACTTTGGAAGCAATTCTCTTCACTTCTTCCAAATACTGTTGGTATGAAATGGCCTCTTTTCGTCTCTGCTTAATCAGAGCATCTAAAAGTTCAGACATTTTTTCATAAAATTTTGGGTTAATCGGTTGCCCATCAATAATGGCTTTGCGCACATTATTCTCAATGGTTTCGGCCATGGCTTCTGGCACTCTACCATCACTAGGGTTCACTGGATTTTGTTTGGCTTTCTCAACAATCAGTTCAACCAAGCCGAGTTCTTCAAAATTGACCAATATTTCACTGTCATCTGCTCGAATATACGTATCCAACAAACGACGCATCGCTGGCTCATATAGCTTCATATCCACTTCATCTTTGGATGCCAGTTTAATCTCTTGGCGCATCTTACTAAAATGCTCCACTTCACCTTTAATCGCTTTGGCTTCTTGGGCTGTATAACCAGCCTTTTGAATCTCATTGGCTATATTACAATAAGCACGTACTAGTGAGGCAACATTCTTATAAAGGGCAACCCTTTTCGCTTCGTTTTTCTTTAAGTCCGCAGGGTTCGCCACATCACCACAAAAATACTGAATATAATGAATCAGCTCTTTGGGTTGCATCACAGGCTCACATAATGCTTTGGTCACTTCTCTTGCTTCTTCTAACCTTTCTTTAGCTGTTTCGAGTCGATTACGTAATAAGCCATCAACATCTTTGGCATCATAGGCATCAAAAGCTCCACTGGTATAATCCTCGATTGAGCTTTCCAAACTATGGAACAAATCTTTGTAATCGATGATATAACCATACTCTTTATCATCGCCATCCAATCGGTTCACCCTGCAGATAGCTTGGAAAAGACCATGGTCTTGCATTTTCTTATCGATATACAAATAGGTTGCAGATGGAGCATCAAAGCCAGTCAATAGCTTATCGACCACAATAAGTAAGCGCATTTGACCAGGCTCTTCTTTAAACTGCTTTTTCACCTGAGTTTCAAACTTATCCGCTTTTTTAACTGCCTCTTCGGCAGAAACCTCAAAGTAATCAGCAAGCATTTGCTGGTATATTTCATATTGGTGAAGTTTCTCAGTAAGGCCTTCACCTGATTCTTCACCTTTAATATCCGCAGCAGATGGTAAATAACTGGTCACAATAGCACATTTTCCTTTGAGTTCCGTACTTCTAAACAACTCAAACACCTTACATGCCTGATAAATACTACTGCACACCAACATTGCGTTACCACGCCCATCCATTAGCCGTGGTTTGGTATCCATATCCAATAAAATATCATTCACAATTTGCTCAAGGCGGGATTGACTAGAGAGCACCTTTTGCATGGTTCCCCATTTCTGTTTGAGCTGCACCTTCGCCATATCCGATAAGCCACGCGTTTTGGCTTCAAACCACTGATCAACCTTGTCTTCAGAGGTTAAATATTGGTCAATATCTCTGGCCTCATACTGCAAATCCAATACCACACCATCAGCCACGGCTTCATCAAATCTATATGTATGAATAAATGAGCCAAACACCTCAATACTTTTTTGTTTATCTTTTTTTAGCAGCGGTGTGCCCGTAAAGCCCACAAACACGGCTTCAGGTAAAATGGTTTTCATCGCTTCATGGAGTTTGCCTGATTGCGTCCTATGACATTCATCCACAAACACAAACACATTGCCCTTGGCTTTAAAGTCACTGGGCAAAGTGCTTACCAAATCTTGGATATAATCATCCGTCGCTTGCTCGCCTTCATCATCACCATGGCGGCCAAACTTATGCACCAATGAGCACATCAACCAAGGCTCTGCATGATTCAGCTCTTCAATCAGCCCTGCGCCACTCGCACTTCGAGATATATGTTCATCAACACCTTGAAACACGCCTTCAATTTGCTCATCAAGCTCAGTTCTATCCGTCACCACCAATACGCGAGCATTGTCTATATGCTCTCTAAGCCACTTGGCAAGCCAAACCATGGTCAAGCTTTTTCCAGAGCCTTGTGTATGCCAAATAATGCCACCTTCACCCGTTTGTATGCGAGTTTGTGCCGCTTTCACACCAAAGTATTGGTTATGCCTGCATAATTTTTTAACCCCCACATCAAACACAACAAAATCATGAATCATTTCAAGAAAACGTTCTTTACCACACAGGTTTTCAATATCGAAACTTAATAAATCACTTCCTGCATCCGTATTTTGAGCCGATAAATATTTATCGCTTAATTCATCGGTTTCAGGGTTATATGCAGGGTTCTCTTCTTTCCATGCGTAATAATGTTTTTCAGGTGTTTCTATCGTGCCGTAGCGCAAGCCTTCTGTATCATTGCCAGCCATCACCAATTGCATCGTAGCAAAGAAATCACGGATAAATGTTTTCTTCTGATTATCGAGGTTTTGACGAATACCTTCCGTCACCGACACGGATGAGCGTTTGAGTTCAATCACGCCAAGTGCAATGCCATTCACATACAAAACAATATCAGGGCGCTTATTATGCTCCCCCACCACAGATACTTCTTCAGCAATTGCAAAGTCATTATTTAGTGGGTTCTTCCAATCAATCAACCAAACCGTTTGTGTTTGTTCTCCCTGCCCTTGCCTCACCTTTACGCCATACCTAAGCAGTGAATACACATCCTTATTGGCTTGGTAGAGCTTCTTGCCATCGCCCATACCAGCAGCGCGTTTTAACTCTCGAATAGCGAGACTTATGGCTGCATCCTCAACCTCTTGTTTCTTTAACCATTGCGAAAGGTCTTCTGTTTCAATATTGGAGTTGTTTTCTCTATCCTGCCAATCAGCATAATATTCATAACCCAACTGCTCTTGGAAGAATTGAATCACTTGGTTTTGGGTAACCCGTTCAACTTGCCCGACTTTACTCATTCTTCCCCCTCCAATACTTTCCAACTACCACCTTTAGCTGGGCCAATGCGTTCTAACTTACCTTCATGACGTAGTTTTCTAATAGCACGTTCCACAGCACTTTCCGATTTACCAATGCGCAGAGCCACTTCTGGAATCGACAATCCTGCATCTTGGCGCAAAACATTAAGAATCATGTCCGGCGTTTTCCCCGGCGTTTTCCCCGGCGTTTTCCCCGGCGTTTTCCCCGGCGTTTTCCCCGGCGTTTTCCCCGGCGTTTTCCCCGGCGTTTTCCCCTTCAACTCCACAACAAAACCAGATAGGTCATATTGATAGGATGGCACAGGTAAACCCGCACTTTTACATTCATTCATAATTTTAAGCGTACCCCGCCCCCATGATTCAATCAGCCCAGCGCGAAAAAAGGCATTGGCAATATCAGGATTATAGGGTTTGGATGGATGCTTTTCGGTCAGTCGTGCCACTGTCCAGTTTTTAGGCAACTGCCCCTCATTCCAGAAAATAATCTTATCGTCATACACACTGATTTGAATCGGCACACCACTGCTATAATCCTTATGAGCAATCGCGTTTAACAATGCCTCTCGCAGGGCTGCTTCAGGAAAAGGATACTCTTCAATGCGGCTCACACCTTCATAGCGAATTTCAGCTTTCATGTATTTAGTTCGCAATAAATCAAGCGTACCTGCCACTTGCTCAAACAAATTACCATGCACTTCATCCTGATACCTAAGATCATCATCAGCCGCAAAGAAACCAATTTTAACATAAGCTCCCGTTACAAAGCGTTCAGGATCGGGGTGAAACAGCAAAATTGCAGCGCGTTTAAGATAATCGCCATCATTTAAGTGTAAGCGCTCAAGCAATAGCGCATGGTTTTCACTTAAATCTTGTTCACTAACTCGTTTGCTTTTAATCGCCTGTGTTTTGAAATATTCAAAGGTCTCACTTTTTAAATCTTCGCTGCTCACCTTGGGCACAGGCACACCATCCCAACGTTTGCCCTGCTTTTGTAAAAGAAAGCGATCCAATGCTGCACCCTTTAGTTCCTGCTTGGTGCTGCCACTGCGATAATGATACTTCCCCTTATAACTAATCGGATAAGGATAAGCCTCCACCACAATCTCAATAAACTGTTTACCCGATTCCTCGCACAGGTTCACATCCACCATAATACCCAGCATTTGTTGCACCTTATTTGGTAAACTTTCCAAAAGCTGATGCACATCATCAATGCCCACCACTTCACCTGCATCATTGCGCCCAATCACCAGCAAACCACCATCAGCATTGGCAAAGCCGCATATCCATTTCAGATACTCATCCCGCCACGACTCTTTCCACTCCACATGCTGTGATTCGCTCATGCATTCCCCTCCAACTCATTGTCTTCGTCTTCATCTTCGACAATATCCTTTAGTTGCCTAACCTCAGGAACTTTCCACCTGTCCAATATCCAAGCTTCAAGTTCTTCACGCCGTTGTTGCAACTCTTCTTTAGTCCAATCAGAATAATCTGCAATTTTTCTTTCTTGTCGAATATCTGAGTTAGCATAGCAAATACCATTACCAGCTTGACCTTTCTTTCTTTCAAACTCAAAATTTTTATAACTCGAGTTGTCTCTTGTAAGCACGAAATTACCAATATCATGCTTATACTTTTTAATATCTTCATCAGTCCAAACCATTAGCCAATGAGAATTCTCTTCAGGGTTTTGTGGCAGAATATGCTCAAGTGTTGAATCTTTGGCTAAATCTTTCCATGTGATACGAGGGGCTTGACCTTTACTATCTTTATCCAACAAATGCTGCTCATATTCAAACAGTGTATATTTTAACAATCTTTTCCGACCATACCATTGGAATGGCTCTTTAATTTTATACTTAAAAATTTGATCATTAACATAATAATCAATCAACCCATAAATATCAGTCGTAATTTCAGAGCAGGTCTTATCCCCATCAAATAGCTCTTTTCCCCACCTAAAAAAGCTTGATTTACCAGCATTGCTTCTTTTTCCCTCAACCAAAAAAACACGGTAAGAAAAGCACTCTAAGCTTTTAAGCAACGCAATATATTCGTCTTCGCTCACCTTTTTATCTATTACATGAATGCGTGCTGCCACAATTAAAGGAAGGAAGTTAGCAATATTTCCCGTATTATGAATTCGATGTAACCATTGTAACTCAGTCTTTGATGAAGTGTTTATTTCTTTAGGGCTTACCACACATGCATAGTGCAAAGACACATTTGCCAACCCTTCAACAAACCTAGTGAGAAACTGCTCAGTTTCAGCCATACTTTTTTTAGAAAAATCTCTAAGCGGTACATATTCCTTTTCTTTAAAACCATCATATCCATGCCAGTTCTTGGGTAGGTGATGACAATAAAGTGTCCAAGCAATCCGTAAACATTGAGATTCCGTACCAGTAGATGTTCCCACATTCTCATAAACATCTTTCCAGACATGATTAACCTTTTTGGTTAAACCTGACCTGTCCTCCTCATCATCCACATTGCGAGAAACCCAGTGCATAAAATAGTTTTTAAGCAGTTCAAGCACTGACAACCCTTTTCCTCTAGAGTTCATTAACTCAAAAGTCATACCGATTTCACACTCTTCTTCAATCGTATAGTAAGTGAAGCGTAATTTGCTGATAATTGCTTGATAAAGGGAAACCAAATACTCAACGCCCTTATCAGTATCGCCAAGAATCGATTCAATATGGTTCGAAAAATATTTTACAGCCTCAGCCAAACGCTTCTCATGGGGAGTATTCAATTGGTTTCGTGGCGTTCCTGCTTTAAGAAGTTGTAAAAACAAATCTTCCGTTCCATTCGCGGGGGTTAGTTTGCTTGTTTCACCACAAAATAAAAAATCAGGTATATCATTTTTATAATCTTCATATCCTTCTTTGATTAAAGCATGGATGATGACTGACAAATAAAGGCATACTGTGGTTAATCGCTGCTGCCCATCCACCACATCAACGCACTTCACGGGCTTGCGATTATAAATCACATCCGTCTGATTCGGGGGAGTAAATGTAACAATGGTACCAGTATAATGATATTTAACCTTCCTATCAGAAATAAGCGCATCAATATCTTCAATAAAATCATTCCATTGCTTTTCTTCCCAAGCATAGCCCCGTTGGTAATCAGGTATCTTAAACAACATACCACTAAACAGTTCACTTAAGTTTTGCTTTTCCACTTGATTCTCCCCTATGGCCCATCAAACACAATTAAATATTTAGACCAGTCTAGTCTTACCAGTCAGTAATTCCTGCATCATGCCATTCTTGATTTGTTTGGTTTTATTGAGGCGATGTTCTAATGCTTCGGTTTCTTGCTCCATATCAGTCAGAACTTTTGATATTTCTATCTGCTCATCAATAGGCGGCAAAACAATCTTCATATCAGAAATCATCTCCCTTCTAACTGAATCAACTGATGATTTTGCAGTCATGGACATAATTCGATCATAGAAGTTGTTACTAAAGTAGATATAAAAGTAATATCCATTTAAACGTTCACAAAAGTTGTGCATCAAATATACACGCTGATGAAAATCAAACTTTCCTTTAATGTAATGGTAAATTTTTCCTGTACCTACACCATCCCCTGCTGTTAACACAGCCTCACCATCAAAAGAGTATGAATTGATATGCTCTATTGTTTGTGACCTAACAAAGAATGGGTATTGCCCGTTATCATCCTTATCTTGGGTGTTCTTATCACCTGTTGTTATTGAAAGAACACTTCCAATTGAACTCACCTCCCAATCATTTGGGATTTCGCCGAGTTCTGTTTGTTTGTAGCCTGTGTGGGTTTTGTCGAAGGGGGGCAGACGTTTTTTGCCTGTGAGAAGTTGCTGCATGGCTGCGGTTTTGATGGCGCGTTTTTTGGCAATTAACTTTTCCAACGAACCAATCAACCCATCCACATCCGATAACGCATTGGCAATTGCTGTTTGTTCTTCTGGCTCCGGAAGTGGAATAACAAATGGAATTATGTGCTTATTATTTATCTGAGGAATCGATGTGGTATCCGCAACACTCTCCAAACCTTCATAGGTCAAAAAATAATACAGATATTCGGAATCAAGCCCTTCATATGTCGTCAGCGACATCAAGTTTGTATCCATAAAAGAGTTTTGAGTAAATATTCTGATTTTATTTAGAAGAATTGACGCTCCTCTTTTAGGAAAAACAACACTTCGTGCAGACACTGTTTTGCCTTTTGTAAAATGATAACATGTTTCTTCAGCATATTTAAAATGATTGTTTAACTGCTCAACCTTAAAATATGGAACACCACTATCTACAAACACATATTTTGAAGGGCTCTCTCCACTAGTTATGCTAACCAGCTGACCCAAGCTTTCAGCTTCCCAATCCTCAGGAATCACCCCCACCTCGGTTTGTTTATAGCCTTCTAGTATGTGTTTTTGATTTGATTGGCTCACCACACAAGCCCCATCTTTTTCAAATGCTCGTCCACTTTGTTGCTTAGGGTTTCCACACTTTCCACAAGCTTGGGCAATGGTTCAGCATAACGCTCTTCCAATGTTTTAACACGGTTGGCAAGTTGTTGCGTCACCCGCTCAATTTCAGCGATGATTTGCCCCTGCAAAGTTGATAACCATTTATCATCCACAATCAAAAGCTGACACTCTTCTTGCGAAAGTGACTGATATTTTGCAAAGGCCAGTTCATCTAGCTTAAGTTTAAACGCTTTGTATACCTTCTTTGCAGCTGCCTCTGCTTTAAGTAGCACCAAACACTGTTGTAGGGCTTCAAGTTCATCAGGGTCAGCACAATATTCATTCAAAGCCTTGATACGTGCAGTAAGAAGCTTTTGAGTGACTTTACCTTTATCATTCTTTGCTTCTGTTAATAAGTCCTCATCTTGGTGTTGCTCTTCAATAAAGCTTTCCAAGCTTTGAGAGGCTGCATCCATTTTTTGTTGGTAGCTAGCCAGTTCTTCTAATTCCTCACTAAAGAAACGTTGCTCAATCAATCTAGGCGGGATAACTTCAGCTTTAAACCGCAACTTCTTAAATTCGAAGTCATGTGTTTCTTTCCAAACATTTTTGCCATCTTTCTTTTGTGCAAAAATTTGTCGAACTAGCCTACCAGCCAGCCAACCATCTTGGGTGATGACATAGACATCATCTTGCATGGATTCAAACCAGTAATCCATGATGATTTGGTACATATCATATCTATCCAACAAGGGTGTGTCCGTATAGGCGTGCAATAACCCTTCTGAAATACGATGAATCACATCACGCGGCAAATCGCTTTGGCTTAATGCTTTTAAATTGGCTTGGGCTTTCCATTGCTCAAAATGGGTTAAGCTTTGCTCGGCAAATTGTTTAAATTCATCATGCTCTAGAATGGCTTTCTTCACTTCGTTGGCTTTGACCAAGGCTTGGCTATAGCCCTCGCGTTTCGGTACAAACAAATCTTTCCGCAAACTTGGGAACACCTGCCAATATTCATCCAATGCCTCAATATCCACATTGGGAATGCCACCTTTGAGATGAGCACTTAAATCATGCAAATCTTCAGCAGCAGAACTATCAATATAGCGTGGGATATTGAGATTATAATCATTGCTCGCAATCTCATCCAAGCTCACCATGCGGCTGTAGCGTGGTTGCGTGATTTGATGATTAAACACATCCACGATTTTATGCAAATCTTGCTCTCTTAGGCGATTCTTAGGGCCATCCTTTTTAAAGCCTTTGCTGGCATCAATCATAAAGATGCCACTGTCAGGGTTTTGCAAACGTGCTTTGGCTCCCGCTTTATCAATCACAATAATACATGCAGGAATACCTGTGCCGTAAAACAAGTTGGCAGGCAGCCCAATAATGCCTTTGATATAACCCTTTTTAATCAAATTACGGCGAATATCTGCTTCGGCATTGCCGCGAAACAACACGCCATGTGGCAAAATCACCGCTGCCTTGCCTGTGCTTTTCAATGATTTAAGGATATGCAGTAAAAAAGCATAATCACCATTCTTTTCAGGCGGCACACCATATTCAAAGCGGGCATACACATCATCTTCGGGGATAAAACCTGTGTTCCAAGCTTTGAAGGAAAATGGTGGGTTGGCAACAGCAAAATCGAAGGTTTTAAGTGCTGTGTTATCCTGCTTAAAAAAGGGTTCGGCTAAGGTGCTATGGCCACCAGGCGCAACTTCTGCATCGGCATTGTTGTGCAGAATCATATTCATGCGGCAAAGTGCTGTGGTTGCCACATCTTTTTCCTGACCATAAATGCTCAAGCCATTCTTGGCTTCATCGGCAGCTTTTAACAATAATGAACCCGATCCACATGTCGGGTCATATACAGTTTTATCCTGCGTGGTGTCAGGCGTAATCCCGACCACTTTTGCCAAGATACGAGAGACCTCCGCTGGCGTATAAAACTGCCCCTTACTTTTGCCTGATTCAGATGCAAAGTTTCGCATCAAATATTCATAAGCATCGCCCAGCAAATCATCGCCTTGGGCACTGTTGCTGGCAAAATCCAAACCTTCAAAAATACCAATCAGCTTAGAGAGCCTATCCACCATCTCTTTGCCTTTGCCAAGGCGCTCTTCATCATTGAAATCGTTATCTTTATTGGTAAGCCAATCCAGCCCATTTTCTTTGGCAATGCCATCGAGCACAATATTCAGCTTTTCACCGACTTCTTTATCGCCTTTAAGCTTTACAATATCAGGAAAGGTAGTTCCTTCTGGGCAAATAATCATTGCACCCGCTTCATCTTTCAAATATTTATCAGATACATATTTGAGAAAGAGAAATGTCAGCACATAATCTTTATATTGCGAGGCATCCATACCACCACGCAACTCATCACAACTTGCCCACAATGAGCTATATAATTCAGTTTTCTTGATTGCCATTACGACTTATCATCCTTTTCCAATAAATACAAACCAACCCTAATAAGGTCAAACTTTTTCATGTTTTACTCGCTCCAATAAGGCATCCATAATCTTTACCATTGCCATAGTATCAAGCTCACAATAAGCCAATAACTGATCAGCTATCATCTTTGATACTTCAGCATCAGAACGCACAGCTTTCATCCAAGCTAATTGCGCATCCCCACCATTCTGCACACCATCCAAATCTTTATAACTTAGCTCAGGAACAAGCGCAGGAAGCACAGCCTTGATAGACCAAGAGCCTTTCTGTGAAGGGTGATAGTAAGCATTTCTTGTGATTGGCAACAAATCAAAGAATCGCTCATTCATTTCTAATAGTTCATTATGATATTGAGGAAAAGCTTCTGCTAAACCACGAATCACCATCTTCTCAAAACCTGCATTGTAAGCAATCAACACACCTTCTTCACCAGCAAGTTCTACCAATGCTTTAGCACATGGCTCCCTTGGGTCTTCACCTGAAACATCCAAAAACTCGACATGCTCCATGCGACCATCTTTATGATGAACATGACAAGACCATTGAAAAGGAATTTGCATATAAGGGCGCACACCTTTCCACCTAGGCACAGCAAGAGAAATGGTCTCAAAATCAATATAATATCTAGGCCAAGGCAGATGATTAAGCTCTATTAGAGCAGCTACATCAACTTCCTCTTTACCTGAACACGACACACGCCACACCCTTTGGTGGTTGGTATTTGTTAGCACACCATCTGGAATATCTCGAATATCTTGGTAGCCGAGGTTGGCAAGTTCTTGGCGTTTCTTTTCTGTGCTTCTCGGTAAGACTGTAAGTGGAAATTCAGGGATAGACTCTGTTTGACAATAATCTTGAAACTTGCACGCTAAGGGTTTGTTGCATTGGGAGCCCATAACAACTTCAGGCATATCACCCTTAAGAACCTCATTAAATTCTTTGCTCATTCCGTCAATGTCATCCATGAACGCATCAACTTCATCACTGATATCCACATTCAAAATCAAGCCCTGATAATCACCATTACCCTGATAAACAAACTTATTATTTACATGCAAAAGATATTTAGATGCAAGTTTGACACCGCAGCCTTGTAGAACCCAAGCTTGCACGGCTACATCATAGTAATAGTGATCTTTAACTTCAGTAGATGCTTTGACTTCTGAAAGAACCCAACTGTCGCCTTGGCGTTGCATTATATCTACACGAACCAGAATATTTTGATAAGAGAATGTTGCTTCATGAATACATTCAATTTTTGAATCTGCCATGAGCTGTTTAGTTTTTCGAATAGCTAAAGCCATACCTGAATCAAGCTTTACCATTTCACCAGGATACAATGCGCATGCAATATCACCTACATCATAGCCATTAAGAATTTGAAGGTTTTCTTCTGCTTTACCATCATTTTCTTCATTTGGCAGAAATACTTCTAGGTACAGTCGTTTCGGGCATTGAATACCAGCAATAAACTTAGATTTCGATAATAAATACGAGGCTTGCGAAGCACCACTTATCGTTTTTGACATAAACCTCCCTTCTCCAAAACCAAGCATAAGACAAGAACCATGAACTTACGAGTTTTTATCATGTACTCCCTCTTTATTACTTTGCTTCGCCATATTTCTCAATAAATTTTTCAATTTTATTGAGATAACGCCCTTCTTTAGCCTCATTCAGCTCACGACGTTTTCTTCGATTAATTTTAAAGCCCCTTTGCAACAAAAGTTTACAAATATCTGTATGCCCATTCTGAATAGCTAATGTAAATGGGGCATTCACTCCAATTCCACCTACTTCTGCCCCATGATCAAGAAGCAGCTCACAAACCGCCAAGTATCCATTTCTGCAAGCTTCTGATAATACAGTATAACCCCACCTATTATACCACCCTGCTGGTTGATGCCTTTGCAGAATCAACCATTCACATAGCTCTAAGTAACCATGGGACACTGCAACTAAAAGTACACATGTATCTTCATCTAAATACATTTCAATATTTTTATCCACAAGTTCTTTTGCAGTGGCGATATCGCCTTTTTCCATTGCGCTTTCCCACGTTTTTCTTAATAACTCTATTTCATCTCCCATATTGTATACCACCTCCTATTTCAGTAAAATTCTCTAATACATTCCATCATTTCTTCCTATAATGCACAATGATCGAGACAATTGACAACAACACTGAGAACCGAATACTTTTAAACATAAGCCACCGCTCAAGGTAACCTTAATATACTACAAACAGCAATGATACAATGACAAAATCATCCATTGCACAAGTGATAATCCTTTGACACGTTTTACTTAAACGTCTCTCACATTTGGTTCGCAAAACCTGCTATAAATGCTATTGCCACAATAAAACCTACAAACAAAGCATGGCGGGAAGAAGTAGAAGCAAGTTTGTTTTCAATTTCAACACACCCTTCCTAGCTTTGCTTCTTGCCAACCCCTATAAGTTGCAGTTGAAGTAATAATTGAAGCTTGCAAGTCCTTAGCCAAACCTGATAAAGCCTCTCTAACTTTACCACCTTCCTCTAGGTCATTGGTCTCCTGAGGTGATAGACCATCAATGATAAGAACATCAAAACAAACACCTTCATCATATTGATTCTTGCAGTATGCAATGAAATCATCCAATACATACTCCCCTTCATAGACAGTAACCCCCACTTCCGATAAATCACCTGAAGCTTCCGCAAGGCTTCTCCAATCTTTTGGATCAAAATCTCCCCGTCTCATTTTCTCTAAGGGAACACCAGAGGTATAACTAAGAAGAAACATTACCCAGTCTTTGACATTGGTTTTCCGAAAGAAAATTAATACATTTCTAGCTACTTTATACTTCGCGATATTGGCTATGCTTATTTGCATCAAAGCAACACGGTTCTCTTGAGGGGTTGCACCAAATAGCTCATAAACACCTCCTTTCTCAAAAAAGTTAAATACTGAGTTTAACTCAATCTCAACTGTTTTAATTGAAAACAGCCCCATATCTTGATCATTATTTTCATACCGTTTTTGCAATTCATAGTATGAGTCTTGAAGCAGCCGTTTTAATTCAACTCCACTTTGTTTCACTATTTTTCATCCTTTTGAGGTATAAAAATACCAATATAAACTTGTCTTTCTAGATAATATATTTACTCATGAATCGAAGATTTTTTCTGTTAATTTGGCTACACAACACCTCCATTAAATGAGTTTGCACCCAAACTCACTCATCATGCGTCACCTCATGTCTCATGGTATTGAGAGCTTATGCCTGCCTATCCAACATGCTTATGGATTAAAAATTGACTGAAAAGTTAGTGCAAATTTAATTCCAAAATGCAACTTCCGTGAATTTATACAGTGACTAAACCGAACCAAACATTTTACTCTCAAATTTTTGCCAAATGAGAGTTCTAATTAGCGACCTTTGGATTATATGCCCTTCATGTTGTTTTATATGATGTTCTGGCTCTAGAAGTCTGCCAAGCTTAAAACCTTAAGCTTATCCCAAGCTTGTGAAAGCCACATACCTATTTATCAAGCTATGATTTGATGCTATTGCATTTTGCAAAATATATAAGCATTCTCGCGCCGGGGAGAAAAATAATGCAGGGATTAGGATTATTTGTCATCGGGCATTCGCCCGCAATTATCATGGAGACTTTAGCTGCTCGCAGTAAAAGTCAAATGTTGCCTAAGAAAATTGCTGTTATCACTACAGAAACAGGCGCATCCATATTAACACATCGCTTATTTGATGAAGGTGGCTGGGCGAAGTTTTGTGCGGCATGGCCTGAAATGGCAAGTATTGAATTCAGCCCCTCATCCATTCTTAAACCTGACGGGGTAGATGATATCCGTTCAGAACTTGAAAACAAAGCCATGACCAATTTAATTTTCAACACTGTAAAGTCAGGGATAGAACAGTCCGACTTTTTGGATGCATCTTTGGCTGGCGGCCGTAAAACCATGGGCTACTACCTTGGCTTAGCCATGAATTTATTTGCTAGAAAGCAAGATAGACTTACACATGTTCTGGTGCCTGAGGATTGGGAGAGAGATAGTAACTTTTTATTTCCAGTTAAAGGTCAAGCTAAGCAGGTGACGTTAATTGATGTACCGTTTATTCGCTTGAAGGATCATGTCAAAGCAACCATCAATCGCATGGATTTGAATACCTTGGTTGCATCAGCGCAAACTTCGGTGGATATGTCAGTATTAGAACCTATTTTCATCCATATAAAACGCCGTATGATTAGATACCTTGGCAAAGAATTTATATTGCCTGAGCGGGAGTTTTCTATCTATCTCTTTTTCGCACAGCAAAAGGTGAAAGCATGTAAGCATCCACAGCAGCAATTATGTGAAGAGTGTAAAGATTGTTTTTTGTCTGTTGAAGGCATGGATGAGAAAAAAGATGATCTCATGCAAATTCGCGCAACATTTGGAGGTCGGCATACAGGGCATTATGAACGCTTTGAAAAAGCATGGGATGAACCCAGAGCTGCTCAGGGTTGCTTGCCAGAGCCCATTCGAAGAATTGCAGAGGAAGTGGAGCATGTGTTCGCTGTTGACCCACGAGCAGAGAAATTATTGATTAAAAATGTAGGCAAACGAAATGCAGCATCTTACGGTTTGTTAGCAGATAAAACACAGATTCGTATTGAAAGAAATTAAGGGGGGAGGAACCCATGAAAACCATAGAAGCAACCTATAAAATTGTGACACCCATGTTTATTGGCAGTGCAGACCAAAAACCAGATGATGGTATTAGACCACCATCGTTTAAGGGGGCGCTGCGCTTTTGGTGGCGTGCTTTGCATTGGGGAAAGTTTTATCAAGATTGTGACGGTAATGAAACCGCCGCACTGAAAGCTTTGCATCAAAAAGAAAGTGAACTTTTTGGTAGTGCTGTTAAGGATGGTAAAGGTGGACAAGGTGTTTTCTTACTTTCAATCAAGCAGCCTAAATCTATTGCACAGGATTCATCATGGCCAAGTTCAAAGCCGCTTGGACAAAGTGGATTTCTAGGTATGGGTCTATGGGAGTCTGGAGACAGAGCCAAAGGAAATTTTCAACCTCATCGTATAGGGTTGACCTCCGATCATCCTTTTACAGTAAACCTCTGCTTTAGAGGACAAACGAGTGAGAATGATATTAAGTCCATTAAACATGCTTTGAAAGCACTTGGTTTGCTCGGAGGCTTGGGGTCGCGCAGTCGCCGTGGATTTGGATCGATTGCTTTGATCAATATGGATGAGAAAGAATTTCGCAGTGATGATTTAATGAGCTACAAACAAACGATTCAAGATTTGTTTTCAAAGTTACAAGTAAGCGATGTTATGCCGCCATTTACCGCTTGGAGCGTTGAAAGTCGTATTGGACTTCTAGAACGATTACAAGCCTCAGAAAAGGATGCGCATAAGCAAGCTGCAAAGTTATTTTATCAGGTAAGGGGTCAAAAAGCAGAAGTGAGGGGAGTAAGCAAGCGCGGGTTTGGTCAGCCACTGCCCTTAAAACCTATGAAAAAAGAGTA
This sequence comes from Ghiorsea sp., assembly GCA_027080505.1. Taxonomy (GTDB): domain Bacteria; phylum Pseudomonadota; class Zetaproteobacteria; order Mariprofundales; family Mariprofundaceae; genus Ghiorsea. The sequence continues at coordinate 16,641 of JALWRX010000059.1, read as the reverse complement.
TGATCAGAGGCGTGCCAGCCCTTTATTGTTTCACATTCATCCGATTGGTAATAAATATATTTGCAGCCACATTTTTTTACCTGCACAGTTTTTGCCCCACGAAGGCTCTGATATGAACTTTTTTAATGGCGTGAATGTTTATATGAATAAGCTCAGTGAGGTGCAATTATGAGCCAATACCTTCATTTTACACTTGGCCCCGTGCAAGGCTTTGTGGCGCAGGCACGGCGTACACGGGATTTCTGGGCAGGTTCATTCTTATTATCCTGGTTGACGGCTCATGCCATAAAGGCGGTGCAAGATGCTGGTGCTACGGTTGTGATGCCTTCGGTTGATGAAGATGACATGTTAAAAATGTTGAATAGTGCAGATGTAGAGGATCCGCCTAAAATTGGTTCTTTACCCAATAATTTTATTGCTAAAGCCCCTGACGGATTTGATGGCAATATTGCAACAAAGGCAGTGCAAAAGGCATGGAAATCTTTGGCGAATAAGGTTTGGGAAGAAGATGCGTTAGACGATGCAGGTGTTTGCAAAGCCTTGTGGGATTCTCAAATTAAAAATTTTTGGGATATAGCATGGGTGATTTCTGATAGCGATGATGGAGCAGTTTTGGCACAACGTAAAAACTGGCGCAACTATATGCCACCTGAAACTGTTGGCGATAAATGCACCATGATGGGTGAGTGGCAGGAGTTATCAGGGGCAGAGAAGCCTAACCCTACACAGCAACGTAAATTCTGGAGCAAGCTCAAGCCTTATGGTTCGCTGGATTTGGGTGAAAATGAACGCCTTTGTTCCATTGCCTATGTAAAACGTCGTTTTGCGCATGCTTGGGAACATTTGGATGGTCATGCGAACTGGAAATTGCCGACTTCTGTACCATCGGTTTCTTATATGGCAGCAGTACCTTGGTTAAAGCAAGTGATTGATGCCAATGAAGACGATTTGATGATAAGTTTTCATGATGCTGCTAAAGCTTTGAACGAAGATTATGGTGAATGGTCAACGGATATTCTTAAAGATGCTTGTCAGAGCTCTAATCTAAAACAACGCTTTTCCAGCCTAGATGGCCGATTGTTTTTTGAAGCAGAACTAGAACAGGATAAATACAAACCACTTAAACCCAGCCTCAAGGCATTGAAACAAAAATTTAATGTGCCTTCTCCATTCTATGCAGTCTTGATGATGGATGGTGATTCACTTGGGGAAACCAAGGTCGCAATGGGTGATGCCACAGGGCTTTCCCAAGCACTAGCTGAGTTTACCAAGAAAGTGCCTGAGATTGTGGAAAATCATAACGGTTTTTTGATTTACGCAGGTGGCGATGATGTGTTGGCAATTTTGCCATTAGAAGATGCCTTGGGTTGCGCCTTGGCGTGTCGAAAGGCTTATATGCAAATTTTTGCAGATAAAAAGGTGGAGCAGGGAAAATACAGTATTTCCGCCGCTATTGAATACGCGCATATGAAATTGCCTTTGACCATGATTCTCAAGGATGCGCATAAGCTGCTTGATGATGTTGCCAAGGATGCAACAGGGCGAGATGCCATAGCTTGTCGCATTTGGAAGCCAGGCGGCATCCAGCAGACATGGACGATGCCATGGGATAAAGCGGTTAAAGATGATGAGATTATATTGGCAGGACTGGCGAAAAAACTAGGTGTGAATGAAGATGGCAACCCAGGCTATGCGAGCAAGCTGCTTTATCATATTCGGGAAACACTGGATATGCTGCAAGGCGGTGGTGACATTGATAGCCATGCTATTGAGGATATGTTGGTGGCGGACTATGTAGGTAGTGGTCTCTTAGATGGTCAGGATAACAAATTACAAGCCGCGCGAGACCTGATTCAACCGCTGTTAAAGCAGTGCCGCATTTTTGAAAATAAAGAGGACACCAAAAAATTCAGAGCCGATGGTGCTCTACTACTGCGGTTTCTCGCGCAAAAGGGGGTAGAGCAATGAAAGCATGGCAATTTGAAGCATTGGATTCGTTATTTTTCAGAGGTGCAAAGTCATTTAACTCAGGTGAAGGCGGCTTTTTGGATTCGCAATTTCCACCTACAGCACAAACCATGGCAGGCGTGATTCGCGCGGCGATTGCGGAAACCAAAGGTGTGGATTGGGCGAAGTTTCGCAGAGGTGAACAGCCCGATATTGCAGCCTTGATTGGTGCAGATAGCGATAATACAGGAAAGCTAAGGTTCTGCGGCCCTTATATTTGCAAAGATGGGCAACGCTTGTATCCCATACCATTACATTTGCTTTATAGTAGCAAAGAAAATACTTGGGGCAGACTTGAGCCGTCCAAATCCGAATTAAAAACGGATATGGGCGATAGGCGGTTGCCAGAAGTGGTTGGCACAATGGAAGGTGCAAAGCCTTTAGAAAACGCGTGGTTGAATGCGTCAGAGTTTAATAAGGTATTAAAAGGGCAAATGCCAAGCACATATTACAAGGAAGAAGATTTATTTGTTGCTGAAGCACGCACAGGTATTGGCAGGGATAATGAGAAACGCAAAGTGAATGAAGGCATGCTTTATTTCACTCGCCATATTCGCTTGCAGGATGGCATAAACTTGGCCATGGATGTGGAAGGCGCTGTCGATGTGATACCTTCTTCCATGCTTCGTTTGGGTGGTGAAGGGCGTATGGCAAACGTGAATGTCAATCATGCTGTGGATTCCCGCCTACGCGGGAATGACGAAACGGTAGATACAGCGATGGTTGTGTTACTAACCCATGGTGACTTTGATGGCAAGGCAGAACCAGAGCTTAAAGGTATAGAGATTATATCCGCTTGCGTGGGTAAAGCCGTGCGAGAAGGCGGTTGGGACTACAGGCACGGTAAGCCCAAGCCGCTAAAATCATTGGTTCCTGCGGGTAGCGTGTATTTTGTACAAGGCGAAATATCAAGCTTGGAAACACATATTGGAAATCGAAAAAAATTCGGCTATGGCGAAATTGCCATTGGCACTTGGGAGGGTTAAACGATGAAACAAACCATATTAGGATTAAGAGCAGAAACATCTATTCACGCGGGCACAGGGCAAAACAATGGCGTGATTGATATGCCAATTATGCGAGAAGCGCACACTGGCTACCCATGTGTATTTGGCTCGGCGGTCAAAGGTGCATTTCGGGCGCATGCTGAAGTTCGCAGAAAAGATGCTGGCATTGATATACATAAAGTATTCGGCACAGCTGACGGCGATGGTAATGCCTCTCAAATCAGCATGACCGATGCACGTTTGCTTTTGTTACCCGTGCGCTCGCTGACGGGGCACTTTAAACTGGTCACCTGCCCTGCCATTTTGCAGCGATTGAAGCGGGATATGCAAATGATGGGCAAGCAGGTCGATTGGCATATCGATGTCAATCAAGGGCAGGTCTTGTCGCAACAAGATGGCTACATTTTCCTAGAAGAATTCAAGTTTACGCAAAAAGCGGGGTTGCCGAATGATTTGATTGCGGTATTGGAATCGTTTGGTGCAGAAAATTTAACAGAGCAACTGATTGTGATGCACAATGATGATTTCGCATGGTTTGCCAAGAATGCCACTGCGGTAACGCCACATATTGCCATTGATAGTACAACAAAAACTGTGAAAAGTGGAGCACTCTGGTATGAAGAAACTCTGCCATCAGATGCACTACTCTACACCATGTTGATGGGCGCAGATGAGCATGTGGATAGTGTGTTGGGTATGTTCTCAGCCGATAAGCCCTTTATTCAAATCGGTGGTAATGAAACTGTGGGCATGGGTTGGTGTCAGGTGCAGGTGGTAGCCGCATGAGCCTGCAAACGATTTCTCAAGAGCGAGCCAAGCACGCATTGGCAGCAATTAAAAACTGGGAAGATAAGAACCCCAGCGACCAAAAAGAGTTAAAAACCTACGTGGTAGGCATACCAGCCATGATTTTAATGAGCGGCTTTGGGCAAACCTGCGCGTTTTACAAATCCAAGGGAAAGAATCATGAAGTTGTGTTGCAGGCATTACAAGACTGGTTAAAAAAAGGTGATATAATCAGCTTTATCACGAAAGCTTCAGCGCAGGAATACCAGCTTGCTGAAGCAGAGTCTTTAGAATATCTGAATTGGCTGAAGAAGTTTGCCAAGGCATATTTGAAAGGAGATGAGTAATGTTACCGTTACATTGTGAAGCAAAAGGCGCGCAAAAAGGTAAGGGTTTCCATGCTGGGCTTTGGTACGACAGATTCTTTAATCAGTATGATCATGACTGCAAGGTTGGTGATGATAGCAAAATCAACTGGATTAAAACCGTTGCAGGTGAAACTGGGGATACAGAGAAGCTACAAGCTTTTGCTGAGCGCCAGCAGGTATTGCTAGAAGCTTGTGGCGGGCAATCATTAGCAATGAGCACAGATTGGCATTTTGTAACGGGCATGGGTAATAATCATCCTGTGGAAAATGGCTTTGCTTGGCATCATACACTTGGCGTGCCTTATTTAACGGGTGCTGCCGTCAAAGGCATGGTTCGGGCATGGTGCGAAGTGTGGGAAGGGTTTAATGAAGAAAAAATCAAGCAATGGTTTGGTGATACCGAGCAAAGTGGCGAATTGATTTTCTTTGATGCAGCGCCGACAGCACCCGTAAAGCTGAAAGCAGATATTATGACCCCACATTATAAGGATTGGTATGCCAAAGGTGATGATGCGCCAATGCGCGATGGCAGCAATGTTCCCGCAGATTGGCATGACCCTGTGCCAGTGCCTTTTTTGGTGGTGGATAAGGGCGCGGCGTTTCAATTTGGTGTCGCTAAGCGTGTGGGTAGTGATATTGACCTAAGCGAGGTCGTAGAAGCGTTAAGCGCTGCCTTGCAATGGCTTGGCGCAGGCGCAAAAACTGCTGCGGGGTATGGGCGTTTTGGCGAAGACCAACAAGCCAAAGCTAAGCGGGAAAAACAAATGCGTGAACGTGAGCTTGTGGCACAACAAGAAGAGGAGCAAAGAAGGTTAACTGCCCAAGCTGAAGCTCAAGGTTTAACAGGTTTAGCTATTGAACTGACAACACTTGTTGAGCAAAAGGGATTAAAGCATGATAAATCATCTTGGGTTCGAGAAGCACCAGCTTTGATTGAACAAGTCCTAGCACATGGTGATGCAGAAGAGCGGTTAGCTTGCAAAAAGATATTGCTTGAGCTTTGCGACCAGCATGATGCTGGCATCACCAGCAACCCAGATAAAACCAAGGGTAAGAAAAACAAACCCGTTTATAAGTCTGGTGTCATCCAAATTGCCAAAACAGTTTTGGGTATGAAATAGGAAGCCCCTATGCAAAAGAATTTAGTCTTGGATTTTCTTCTTGTTTGCTTTCGTCGCCTTAAAAGCATTAAGGAAGCACTTGCATCATGATAAAACACAGCGCTCAAGCAGCAAAAAACAAAGCTATTTTAAGTGATATTCTAGGCGTAACCAACCCCAGCTTTGGCAATATTCTTGTTGTTTTGCTCTTTATCATATCTCTGGGCTGGTTTACAGATTCATCATTTGCACTTCTGGCATACTCTTTAGGCTCCAACAAACCTATCCATGTGCTAGAAACATGTTTGGGGATGATTCCATTTATGTCATTGCTTTTTATGATGATTGTTCGTTGGAAAATTTATCAAAATAAAGCGCGAATGCAGGCGAAAACAAGAAAAATAACGCCCCACGAAGGAGTGATATTGTTTCTATCACCTATTCAAGATGATTTATATCAAAGCTTGCTGCAAGGCAATTTAACCAGCATGAACAACACCCCTTGGAAAATGGCATTGCTTGGTTTATCCAAGCACAGAGATACGCTTAAACATGTGTGGGTATTGGTATCCAAGGAATCCAATGCACAATTCAAATTATTTGCCGATATTTTTAGCGCTGAGTTTCCGGATGTTGAATTTCATAAGGTTGGAGGTACACAAGGCTTAGACTTTAATCATGTTGCAGGTCTAGTTGAAAACATTGAAGATATATTTGATAACTTACCCAAAGATATTGATGAAGTTGAGGTGGTGATTGATATTACAGGCGGCTTCAAAACCGCTTCTATTGCAGGCATGATGGCATCCTTGGTAAGTCCGTTACGAGAAATACAATATGTACAAACCATAGAGCCACATGATGTATTGACCTATGGCTTTGAAGTAAAAAACATAGGCAGAACCATCAAAGAGCAAGCATGATTACCATTGATATTTCAACCCTTTATGATGAAACAGCCAAGCTGGCACAGCTTGATGAGTATGTCTTGCAAGCCAAGGCTTTGGCTGGCGAAGGCAAAGTGGTGAAACTAACGGGTGCTGCCCCTGTATGGCTTTATCTTAAAATTGCCCATGCTTTACATGGTAAAGCCATCAAGCTTTATTACGATTCACCTGCCAGTGGCGAAGTATTGATATTTAACCATGACCCTCACTAGGGTCTGTTAACACTAATGATGATGTTGTCGCTGCTGCACCCAATAAGGCCAATTAAGGCGCGAGGCGTGAAGTTTGGTGGTTCCAAATGAATGCCGAGCAACGCCGAGTGGCTTCATTTGGAGCGCAGCCCGTAGGGATTGGCCATTTTTCCGTCCTTCTGCGTTATCGCAAGCTTATGTGCAACAAGCACACTCCGCTTGCAAAGCCTTACAGGAACGAAAAAAATGGCCGAATCGACACCAGCAGAATTAGTGTTAACAGGCCCTAAAAACAACTTTCATTTTTCCCAAGCTTGGGAGAACATGAATATATAAAATTCTTCCTATCATTCCCCCATCAAACAACATGGAGGAATAACATGAAATCAAAAGTAGCAGGTATCACTCTAAGCCTTGTCGGCATCATTGGTGGCATCACAGCCTATAGTTTTCGCCCACCCAGTAATTTTTCCGAGATGATGGTGTTGGCGGCACAAAACCGCGTCTTTTTACAACAGCCAGCATATATTGGGGCATTGGTACTATCCGTATTATGCTTAGCGGCAGGTATATATGTTTTGGTTCGCAAATCTGCCAAAGTAAATGAAACCTGATATATAGAGGTGCAAGTATTTAATCGCCGCTGTAACCGTCACACCCGTAAAGGCGAGTATGACAAAATATGATTGACCAGCAATATACCTTAAACAAATCATAAAAAAAGAGGAATCACATGAAAAAAACAATCGTAACCAGTCTATTATTGGCAAGCACACTTATTATATCAGGACAAGCCCACGCAGAAAGAATCAATCACATTGGTGCAGTATTTGGCTCATCAACACTTAGCATCAACACACAAGGAAATACCACCACCTCTACTGAGACTGGTTATGGTATTGCAAGGCATGATGTAGGTGATACGCGTTCTTTGTATGCAAGTTATATGATGTATGCATCGCATAGTGTGGCTTCTTTAAAAGTCTTCTACAATGTCATTCATAACAACAGCCAATGGACTGTAGGGCTAGGTGGCGGTGCTTATTTGGATTTATACGATAATACCAACAGTTTGATTGATTATAAAGGATTAACCCTAGATGCCAATGCAAGTTATGACCTAAGTGATAGCCACCTTAGCCTAAATATGGGCTATTCTACAAGACTTACAGGGCTTGATGGTATCATCGATGGTTACAATACCATGTATGCAGGCATTAGCTTAGGTTTTTAGATATATCAAACACATGCCAGCCTTATACCTAGATATGCAAGGCGCAGTGCTGCACAAGGAAGCGGGCGAATTTGTTGTCCGCTTTTCTGGTCAAAACCAGCATGTGCCCAAAGCGCAAGTGGAGCGCATCATTATTTTAGGTAATGTGCAGCTAACCACCCAAGTCATTGCAGATGTGCTTCAACATCAAGTGCCTGTATTTTTCTTATCATCCCATGGTCGGTTCCGCGGCAGTTTATCTGCGCCAAGCCATGCCAATGTTCGCTTGCGCATGAAACAATATGCTTGTGTGCGCGAAGAAACCTTGGCTCTTCCTTTTGCTCGTTGGCTGGTGATTGGTAAAATTCGCAACTTAAAAGAAATGCTTGGTCGCAGACTAAAGGATGCAAAGCAAGATGCCGCCGCCATGCGTAAGCAACTTAAATACTGGATGAATGCTGCAGGACGCACACGAAGTTTAGATAAGTTGCGTGGTATTGAAGGCATGGCAGCTCGTGATTATTTCCAATATTTTCCCACCCTGTTTTCAGGCTCACCATTTATCTGGAAAGGCAGAAATCGCAGACCACCTAAAGACCCTATCAATGCCATATTATCGCTGGGTTATACCATGCTATTGCAAGAGTGTGTCTCTGCGATTGAAGTGTTAGGCTTAGATGTACATGCAGGTTTATTACATGGTGGCTTATCCCAATCAGACTATGGGCAACCCTCTTTAGCTTTAGATTTAATGGAAGAATTTCGTTATTTGGTCGATAGATTGATGTTGCGCCTACTTTTATCAGGAGAATGCAGCATAGAAGACTTTGAATATACACAGCATGGTGCATGTTTTCTAAGCGGAGCACTGCGTAAAGACTTCTTTCAAGCTTGGGAACTATTGATGCAGACCCCCATCAAATATGATCACAGACGCTTGGGTTATCGCTTGATTATTGCAGAGCAAGCGGGCTTGTTGGCGCGGGCATTGCAGGATGAAAGCTTAGAATACCGCCCATTTATGCCTTAGGGTCTGTTAACACTAATTCTGCTGGTGTCGATTCGGCCATTTTTTTCGTTCCTGCAAGGCTTTGCAAGCGAAGTGTGCTTTGTTGCACATAAGCTTGCGATAACGCAGAAGGACGGAAAAATGGCCAATCCCTGCGGGCTGCGCACCAAAGGAGGTCACTCGATGTTGCTCGGCATTCATTTGGAACCACCAAACTTCACGCCTCGCGCCTTGATTGGCCTCATTTGGTGTAGCAGCGACAACATCATAATTAGTGTTAACAGACCCTAATACCATGGCTTCTTCGATGTGGTTGATTACTTATGATATTAGCCAGCCCAAGCGTTGGCGTAAGGTGTTTCGCTTGCTCAAAAGCTATGGGCAGAGTGTGCAGTATTCAGTGTTTGAGTGTAGGTTAAATGCAAGCCAACAACAAACCTTGTTTCATGCTTTACAAGCTTTGATTTGTGAGGATGAAGATAAAATCAGTTGCTACCCAGTATGTGGGCAGTGCAATCGTCGGGCTGTGTTGATGGGCAATGCCAAGAGAAGTGAGGATATTCCTTTGCTTTGGGTATTTTCTGATGCAGATATTTAGCTAAATATTGAAATGATAAGAAATAACGCTAGTTTTTATCTTATCATTGCCACACCAATCAAAAAACGGCGCTTGATACAAAAAACGCAGCTTTTTGATGACGAAATTGCATTTTGCTCTTTAAAATTTATAAGTTCGCTTACAAGGCTAAAGCTTTTTAGAGAAAAAGCGCGGAGATAAAAAGAAAACATTGCCTTTTTACGCTTCTTTTTGCCTTGTTTGTATGGTTTAGGCATTCGGGTCGTTGGTGATTCCGAAAAGGGCTTGGCAAGTGTTGGAAAATATGGGCATATAAAGGGTACTACCCGAATGCCTTTAACCTGTTTAAAGGTTTTGAAACGCTGGCATATATATACCAGTAAAGTGCCACAAACAACCCGAATGCCTTTAACCTGTTTAAAGGTTTTGAAACTGTTTTGAAGCTTTACCCTTAACTGTTTTTTTAGACCCGAATGCCTTTAACCTGTTTAAAGGTTTTGAAACCCCCCAAAACCACAACACTAGATACCATAGCCAAACCCGAATGCCTTTAACCTGTTTAAAGGTTTTGAAACTCTTTAATTTCCTGCAATGAATAGCCCGACTTACGCCACCCGAATGCCTTTAACCTGTTTAAAGGTTTTGAAACTTTAAGGCAGCTTCGTCCTGTTCGGACTGATCAACCACCCGAATGCCTTTAACCTGTTTAAAGGTTTTGAAACAAGTAGCTAAGTACTCTATTACCGTATGGCGTCAACCCGAATGCCTTTAACCTGTTTAAAGGTTTTGAAACTGAGTGTACTGCAACAGCAGCAACTTTACCATTGAACCCGAATGCCTTTAACCTGTTTAAAGGTTTTGAAACACATGATGCCATTATCATGGAACATCATTTTATTTACACCCGAATGCCTTTAACCTGTTTAAAGGTTTTGAAACTAACAGTATCTAGGCAATGCTCTACAATGCGATTAAAACCCGAATGCCTTTAACCTGTTTAAAGGTTTTGAAACCACTCATCTTCCTTCGGTATTCCACATGCGTCCAACCCGAATGCCTTTAACCTGTTTAAAGGTTTTGAAACAACGGTTTCAGTTTGCTAAGTGACAATCCTGTTTTTTCAGACCCGAATGCCTTTAACCTGTTTAAAGGTTTTGAAACTTTAGTCCAAATTAGAGTTGTATCACGGTAGAAGCCACCCAAATGCCCAATGTAGCTTCGCAACATTGTACTGCCGCAGCACCAAGCTATTCTCAATAGCTTGGATTCATTGTCCCTGTTAAAAGGTTTTGAAACGGTAAACTGGTGATGGCTGTGCCGCGAAGATCAAACCCGAATGCCTTTGACCAGCAAGTCATTGAAGGGCAATGATATTGACCTGAAATGGTGCGATAGTATTGGCAGGTTTACCTGACAAAAAGGTTTTGAAACAAATCACCAGCTTCAGCAAGCATTTCTGCCATTGCGTCACCCCAATGCCTTTAACCAGCAAGGCATTGAAGGGCAATGATATTGACCTGAAATGGCGCGATAGTATTGGCAGGTTTACCTGACAAAAAGGTTTTGAAACACATCATCCTTGTCCAAACAAAGTTGCTGATAATCACACCCGAATGCCCAATGTAGCTGCGCAACATTGTACTGCCGCAGCACCAAGCTATTCTCAATAGCTTGGATGCATTGTCCCTGTTTAAAGGTTTTGAAACTGTTTCGTATAACACGATTGCATGTTCAGGGGTAGCCCGAATGCCTTTAACCAGCAAGGCATTGAAAGGCAATGATATTGACCTGAAATGGTGCGATAGTGCGATGAGCGCAGCGCATCGAAAGGTTTTGAAACCTCGATGCCTGTGCAATCGAGTTCAATTTCTGAAATACCCGAATGCCTTTAACCAGCAAGGCTTTATGGCAATTCTTAATTGACATAAAGGTGCGATAGTATTGGCAGGTTTACCTGACAAAAAGGTTTTGAAACTTTTAACTAAATGATACAGGCTTATCCTTACGGATAAACCCGAATGCCCAATGTAGCTTCGCAACATTGTACTATCGCACCCCTTCTTGACTTATTGTAATGAGTGGTATCATTTGACGTATGAGTGATACACCAAACAACCACAGCAAACCAAAGCTCGAAGTGATTCAAGGCTCTAGGCGTAAACTAGAATTAAAGCTTGTTGAAACTTTATTTACAGAATTTGGAGCTTCAGCAGATAAAAAAGTGGATGCCTTACTTGCTCGACTAAAACGACAAGGTAAACTTAGCTTGGTTATGAACCATCAGTCCGATAAAGACTAACCTTATACACAACAGTTTCTTGCATCATACCCAAGCTGCCCTGCTTCCCAAGCTTGTGTAAACATTTTGTTCAATACAGATGGGTACAATATGGAGCTTATGGATACCCATCTTCGCGGGTATAACGACTACAGCGGCAACTTCATACTTAAGCTTCTATAGTTATCCATTGTTGAACAAATGATACCACCTTATCTCTAATCAAAAAGGAGTCATATCATGCTTGAATCATTAATCGCTTTAGGGCTTTTTGGTTTCACCCTATTTATTGGCTTTACTATACCAAACTTATTTAGCAATACCGACAAAGATGATTTATCTTATGATACTGATTGCAATTCAGTCAGCAAAAATACGCTGGATGAGGACAGCCTTGAGCAAACCACACCTATACTTGAGATGTCTGCAACAGCCACCATCAACATGGAAGACCCTGATTATCAAACAGAAAACCAATCTTTTGATGACGACGATGATTTTTGCATCAACCCTGCCAATGGAAACCTGATGCTTCACGGTATGGGTGGTTTAGATATTGAAGGTAACCCTTATGGTATGGATTTTAATATGTTCGATCATGATGATCTTTTCGATAACCATGACATGTTCAATGATGATAGCTATTAAACTAGAAAATACATGCCTCATCTAAACCCTCCTTCTTTCCCAAGGTTGGGAAACCAGCAATAACAAAACACCTACATAAACTTCGCCTTGTTCATTAAAACCAAGGAGAAAATCACAATGAAAATTTTATTATTAAGTCTAGCTATTGCAGGCGCACTTATCAGTTGTGGTGGTACAGATTCTGGATTACCAGGTACCAGCTCAGCATCAAGTGGAACCAATACAACCACATTGAATGCAAGCAACCCTAACAGTATTGTTATCACCACTTCTGCCAATAATGTGGGTGTTTCGGCAACCTATTATCATGTGTCGCAAAGCATGGATAATGCCAGCTTGAATGAAGTATTTAATCGGGGTACAAACTACACGGGCACACTCACCACAACGTGCGTGCGAGGAACAGCAACCACAATCCGTGCTTCTTATACTTGTACCAGTGTATATAACACATCTTCCCCAATTGCCTCACCCGATGTCGTTAAAACCATCAATTTAAACCTCGGAGAAACAATTCAAGTTTACCAAAATGAATATTCGTTACAAGCTGGCACCAAAAAAACAAGTATTGGCTCTTTTGTTGTGCAATAATCTTATCGGGGCTGCTTAACCGCAGCCCTTTTTTTAAACTTTATGATTATCCTTTGAATGATGCTAGTTTCTATATAGTTTATCGCTTTTGGGGAGGAATGTATCACCATGAGCATTGACTACTTGATTCAAAATGTATCCGCACAATGTATCCCAAATCTTGTGGCTGCAAGAACATATCAACCTAGACATATCATTTGGATTTACACCAAGCAAAGCGAACAATCCTTAAAATATCTACAACAAGCCTATAAACCACAAAACTGTAAGCAACAAGCATGGCTCGTTGATGCGCTCAACCCTGAAACCCTGCAACACACACTGATGGAAAAAATGAAAATACTACATGGTCAGGTGACAGTGGTTTATCATTTAAGTAGCGGCACAAAAACCATGTCACTTATCGGTATTGAATGCTTACGCAAACAATCACAACTTCAACAAAACAAGGTATTTGGCGTGGTCATGGATGCTAAAACGCAGAAGTTTGATGTGGTTTCACCCCATGCGAAAAATAATACTGTGTCATGCCGTGCTTTATCTCTTCAAGATATTTTACAAATCCATGGTTCACAGATTAAACATGGCTCTGGTCGTGATATGAATAAGCTGAAAAAGCATTTTTCCCCCCTTGAAAAACTAAGGCAAATGAACAAGCAGTTAACTGATGCACTAAATGGAATACAAGTATGCAGCCATGATGAAGCCAAGGCGCGAGGCTATTTTTATTTGCGTAACCAAAAACAAATAAACAAGATGATCAAGCAAGGTCTTGAAAGCACGCAATCTATTGGCGCAATCAAAAAACTTCACTTTCATGGGCAAGAAGGTTTTAGTTTTCAAGCGGTTCACACCACAAACCCCATTGACTACATGAAAAACTTATGGATGGAAGATTGGGTTGGTGCAGTGTTTGCAAAGCATGATGATGGGCACTGGAAAGGCGGATATAGTGGTGTTCAGGTGAGTATTCAGGGAAAAGAGGCAGACTCTCAAGAGTTTGATTTTCTCGGCGCACGTAAGAATCATCTTGTGTATTGGTCGTGTAAAAATATTAAAAAAACGACCACTGCACCGTTATTTGAAGTCGATGCCTTGCGTGATGAAGTCGGGGGGCGTGATTATCATATCGCAGGGCTTGTACATGCGCAAAGCATTGAGCCTGGTCTAGTAGCTAAAGCAAAGCGCCTGGATGTACGGCTTGTCAATGTGCGTGCACCTGATGCTGAAGAACAGTTGCTTCAACTAAGCGGCTTATGAAAACAGCTCTGGCAGTTAAACAGCTTCACTTCTCTTTCATCATACCTGATGATTGGGAAAAAAGTGTATTAGATGTTGGATTTCGCTTGCGAGGCATGCTTGGTTTGGCTTTAAAAACGGGATGCTGCTTTTTTGATGCTAAAAAAACAGTCTGCCAAGACTGCGTTAAGCGTCCACATTGCCATTATGGGCAGTCTTTTGAATCTCGCCAAGCCATCACTATTGAAGGTTTGGGTAAGGCAGGAAGTATCCCGCATGCATGGGCTTTATCACTTAGTCTAAACGGTATGCGAGCTCAAGCCACGCTGACTATGGCTGGTTCTGAAATAGCGCACCAAGAATCTTGGCGCAGTGCTATAGAGGCTCTGAATTTAAATATTATTTGGCAACCCTCAACATGGTTTGAGCAACCTTTTGCCTACCAATGGCAAGCTATCACACCACTTAGACTACGTATCAAAGGCAAAACACCTCGAGAACACCAAGATATAAACAAAGCAGTCTTAACCTCAATTGTATCGAAAATGCAAATGTTAGCTGCACTTCATGGCACAAATATTCCTGAAAGTCGCTTACCTCTACCTGAGTGTAGTCATACCCAATGGTGTGAAATTAACAGATTTTCGTTCAGAACAAAAAAAGAACAAGATCTCAGTGGTTGGCTCTTGGACATCACATGGCCACAAGACTTACCATCTGATTGGCAACCTTGGTTAAACTTAGCCATGGCATTAGGCGTTGGCAGGCAAACATCTTTTGGGCTTGGTCGCTTAACCCCTCTCTTATCATAAGCTATCACGACATAACTGCGTGCTTAAACGTTTATCCACTTTACTTTTTAACTAACTCAGTCTTATCCAAAATCGATTGTATCTCATCAATAGCCAGTTGATTTAAACGGCATGCGATTTCTGCCATTTTATCATCTTCTATATAAAAGTAATAAGGTGGAACATCCAATGCCTTTGCAAAGGCAGCAACAAGCAAATATGTTGGTGAGTGCGTTCCTTTCTCATATTGGTTTATCCTAGGCGCAGCACTGGACTCATCTATACCACAAAGTATACCTAATTTAGACTGGGAGTAGCCCGCAGCTTTTCTTGCTGCTTTTAACCTTTTAGGTAATGGCGATACTAGATTTGCGTCTTTCATGATAGTGATACTTGCGATGTAAAACATATTATGTATTAAGTAATCCTTAATGCTTAATTCCAGCTTGTTTTCCATGCTATTTATCGAAATTGCATTTATAAATGAAATTTGTGCCTTAAGGTCATAAACTTAAATATATTTTTGGATAGGCTTTCTTGACCATAAATCAAAATAAACCGAATTTCTGAGTCGTGGGCACGGGGTTGTTATCTATTTTATTTATGAATCAAGTGACTTATAAAGCCCATGGGCACAGAATGGGCACGAGATGGGCACGGACTACCTGGGCACGGATTTTTTTGCAAAAAAATAGCCCTTGAAAACACAGTGTTTTCAAGGGCTTATGTTTGGTTGCGGGGGCCGGACTTGAACCGACGACCTTCGGGTTATGAGCCCGACGAGCTACCACTGCTCCACCCCGCGTTATTGGGTGTTTGCCTCAAAGGTTTGAACCCGAAGCGCGGCGAAGTATAGCGGTGACTTTTCATAACACAAGCACCAAGTTTTTTTACCATCAACATGACACCCTACCTTTATCCACAAATCATAAAGTTTCACACATCGACAAGCTAAATGTAATATTCGATGTTGTTCAGCGACTGAGTGTTAAACTGGAGTTTTTATACATTATGCGAGATATGTTGCCACTGCTTAAAAAAAAAACTTTCCTGCCATCAAACGCGCTCGTATGCACACCCTACAAGTGAATTTGGGTTATTTATGTAATCAAACTTGCTTTCATTGCCATGTTAATGCTGGCCCTAAACGCAAAGAAATTATGGATGAAGCTAATATCAACCTTCTCATCCAATTGATGGAAATATCAGGCATTAAAACCTTGGATTTAACAGGTGGTGCGCCTGAAATGAACCCGCACTTCCGCAAATTGGTGTTGGCTGCACGCAAGTTAAACATCAACGTGATTGACCGCTGTAACTTAACCATTCTTAGTGAAGAAGGTTATGAGTGGCTGGCTGATTTCTTGGCTGATAATCAAGTTGAAATTGCGGCATCATTGCCCTGTTATTTGGAAGACAATGTGGATGCACAACGCGGCAACGGTGTATTCCAATCCAGTATTAAAGGCATTAAAAAGTTAAATGTTTTGGGCTACGGCATGGAAGGCAGCAAGCTCACCTTGAACCTAGTGTATAACCCTCAAGGCATCAGTTTACCTCCCTCACAACAAGAGCTTGAAGCCGCTTACAAAAAAGAGTTACTGGCTCGTTACAACATCCATTTCAACGAACTCTTCACCATCACCAACCAGCCCATAGCAAGATTTGGAAGCACGCTTGTCACTAAAGGTTTATTTGATGAATACATGACACTTTTAAAAGACAATTTCCAGCAAGCCAATGTGAAAGGTGTGATGTGCCGAACCTTAATCAGCATTGATTGGCAAGGTTATGTTTATGATTGTGATTTTAATCAAATGTTAGGGCTTCATGCGCCCATTGAAGGTGAAGAAAAGTTACATATTGCCCAACTGATTGCCCAAGAAGAA
>JALWRX010000058.1 GCA_027080505.1 Ghiorsea sp. | reverse complement strand
AAGTGGTGATGCGTTTGTCAGATACGCGAACCGAGCAATGGGACTATGATACACCTGTTGAAATCAAAGTGGTTTTTGGTCGTACTTTAAATATTGAACTTACGACCCACAATCAAAGCCATGTTCCTGTGCAGATTAGCGAAGCACTGCATACTTACTTTTATGTGCAAGATGTACGCGATGTTGAAGTTCAAGGTTTGGATGGTTGTATCTACCTTGATAAACTAGAGGCTTACCATCGCAAAGCGCAACAAGGCGCAGTGCGTTTTACAGAAGAAGTGGATAGAATTTATATTGACCAAAGTGATGATGTGGTTATCCAAGATAAAACTTTGCAACGCAGTATTCAGATAACTAAAAAAGGTAGTCAGTCGAGCATTGTGTGGAACCCGTGGTTGGATAAATGCATGGCTATGGGCGACTTGGGCGCAGATGATGCGTATCTAAACATGCTTTGTGTGGAAAGTGGCAATGCTGCAGATAATACGCTAATTCTAGCTGCTGGTGAGACACATACTTTATCGGTGACTTATCATATTTCATAGAAAAGGTGAGTGGTATGATGCATAAACTTAATAGTTTTGAGATATTTATGGTGATGTTTTCAACGCCATTCATTATTGCTGCAATATGGCATATGTGTATGAAATACTTTGGGGCTAATTATCGGGGGCATAAAGATAGTTAATGTGAACTATTGTCATTGATGTTATCTGGATAGAGGGCAGTAACTTTATTTATTGAACTATGGTGTATTGGGTCCCACTTGGACACGCAAAGTTAAATTAAGTTATTGATAATAAATGACATATTATTTTATGTTTTGGATTTATACCCCCATAGTTACCCCCTTTTTCTAAAGTACCCCCCTTTATATTGCCTTGTTTTATTTTTGCCTTGGTTAGGGCAGCCTTTTTTAAAGCAGTCCGCAAAATTGCCGATTGAATGAAAAACTGCACTCTTTTATGGTAGGTAAAAACGCCTTTTTATAATGCCAAAAAACTGTCCTTTTTATGGCATGTAAAAACTCTGCTCTAATGTGTGAAAGAGCTCCTTTTTTATATCGTCGCAAAACTACAAGCGTAAGCGGCTTGTGCTGTAGTCTTTCACCTGCTCGGGTCTGTAGCCCTTGCCCCTTGTTTTTGCCAAGTAGCTAACCCGATAAACTGCATCAGCTAAAGTTTCTTGATTATCTACAAAGTAAAACGGCTTTTTGATATATGGCATAGAGTGGCTGCTTGGGTCGATAGCTTCCCAAGTCTGCATAATGTGAGCAAGCAGCTTTTTAGGGTGTTGGATTTTATTGCCGTCAATCCATAGGGCAAAGTGATAGTGTTGGTGTTTGGTAGTTTCACGTTCTCTAGCCCATACAAAGCCTATATGCCGTGTTTGATAGGTTCGCTCGACCCAAACCATGATACGCCTTCTAAAAGCCCTTATTTCGGCATTATCAGCTTGGAAGCTATCACTATGCAAGTCAAAGCGCACAACCATAAGCCGCCCATGTATGGCAAGCCCTGTTTGTAGTTGCTCAATGATGCGGTGCATGATTTCACGATAAACACCCGACCCCGTCACATTGACCTTATAGCTCACCCCTTCATATTCAAACAAAGGGGCGGTGGTTTTATGCTTCCTATTTTGCGACTTTTTTTGACCGCATTATTTTTGCTAAGTCTATGTTTCATTATTCGCTAAGTGGGGGATGTAGTGAAAAAGGATATTAGTAAATACCGCACAAACTTTGCCCATTTTGTACTTGGGTTTTGTTGTAAATATATAGCCAAACTTGCTATAGAGTGTGACCAAACCGCTGTGACGAAACCGCTCATGGCTTTTGTGACCAAACCGCTTTTTGATTTGTGACGAAACCGCTCGCTTATTCATGGCAAGAAATCACCCTCAAAGCTTCAAAAAACACATGCGATAAGTTGGCATCATCAGGCACGGCTTTAAGCGCACTTTTAAGCATATCCTTTGCGTTGGTCAGTCCGTAAGCTTCCATGTGCCTTGCTATGGCTTCTATACCCATACCTTGGCTTATCATGGCATAAGTGAGCTTATCATATTCACTGTGCAACTCATTGTCTGATAAATAGACGGTATAACTCACATCAAGCAGGCACACCCCCAAAAGGTGCGCCCTCGCTTGTTCAATGTTAGGCTTGCGGCGTTGGATTTGATAAAGCAGCTTATCTTGGCGGAGGGCTGCTTTTTCTTTGGGTGGTTTATTCATGCTTGCCACCATCCAAAGTGTAAACACCAACACGCTTATGCAGTACACCTGCACTATCGGTTTCATCCAGTCGGTTGGTCACGATATTAAACCCTTGCTTGCGTAGCTCCTGCACACGGCTTGCAGGGTGCATAATGCCGTTGGTTCGTGCATCAAGCGTGGTCATGCGCCCTTTGGTCTGTAATATCGTGATAACAAGCTTTCTTTGCTCGCTTGCTGTAAGGGTTTTCATACATCACCCCCAAGCTCGGCAATTAGCTTGCGAATATCCTCAACACGCCATGCACTGGTACGCTCGGATAGTTTGATAGGTGCTGGGTATAAACCTTTAGCAATGCCTTCATACCATGCGCTTTTACTGGTTGGTATAAAGGATAGGACGGTAGGTAACCGTAAAAAGCCCGTTTCGGGTAATTTTGTAATTTCTGTCTTTGGCATTGTTCTGCCCTCCATAAATCCGCTTTAGAGGTTAGCGGTTAGTTATGGAACGCATTAAACAATGTTAGAAAATAATAAAAATTTGACCACCGTACGATAAATATAGTTTACGTACGGTAGCCATATTATTTTTTACTTCTTTTTCTTGGTCTGCCACCTTTTTTTGCCCAATCAGGGGCAATGGGTCGTAACCATTTTTTCATGTCACTTGTGTTTTCGGGTAGGTAATCCATAAATTCCTTATGATTTGTAATTATTTCAACATCAACTATTTTACACATATCGCCTATGCGTATGCCTTGCTCTATATCATCATTCCATTTTTTTTGTGCAATTATTTGGGCTGCTTTTTTTGCATGTTCTCGACCTAAATTAGTAACCCGCAATGGGTACTCTCTATTTATTGAGCCAACCTTAGATTTATACAAGTCTGCCATTTCCTCATGTGTTGGATGGTCTAAACTTTCTCTAGCCCTACCTAAATCATAAAAAGCCTTGGCTATTAAGGATATAGGCATATCCTTCTCACTTATTGCATTTGCAGCCTGCTTTATTTCTCTAAACAGGCTATTCCATCGGTAGTCATCCGCAACACCAGCTTCTAACGCTTTGAAGCCTTCATCTGTATGATGCTGGATAAATTCAAATAAATCAGGTTGGTTGTTGTCTTTTAAATAAGACTCAACATCCTGTTTGTTAAAATGTTGAGTGTCTTGTCTATTTTTTTTAAAAGCAATTTCAACCCAATCAACAAATTTATATTCACTCATGCTTGCCCCCTACGAATAGGCACAACTTGCGCCCCATCCCGTAACCCGTCTAAGTAGTCTGCCCAGTGTTGCATCATGGCTTTGCGTTCGTCTAAATGCTCTGCATGGTTATAGGCTGCTTTCACTTGGTTGCGTTCGCTATGCGCTAGTTGCCGTTCTACTAAATCGCTTCTATAGCCAAGCTCATAAAGTAGGGTAGATGCCATGCCCCTAAAACCATGAGCGCAATGGTCATGCGTTGTGCTGTAGCCAAGGCGTTGTAAGCAAGCGTTAATCGTGTTTTCACTCATGGGGCGGCTGGTTGCCCTTGCACCATGAAACACATACTTACCTTGCCCTGTTAAAGCTTGCACATCTTTAAGGATTGCTATCGCCTGTTTGGATAAAGGCACAATATGCTTTTGTTTCATCTTCATGTTTTCGGCTGGGATGGTGATTTGCTCTTTTTCAAAGTCGATAAACTGCCATTCAAGGGTGCGTAGCTCTTTAGGGCGTAGAAACACATAAGGCGATAAGCGAAGGGCGCAAGCTGTGATATGTGTTCCAGTAAACCCTTGGATAGCTCGCATAAGTTCGCCTGCTTGCTTGGGGTCTTTAATGCAAGCCCTATGCTTGGTGACTACGGGGGCTAGTGCGCCTTGTAAGTCTCGGGATGGGTCGCTTTTAATGCGACAAGTAGCCACGGCATAGCGTAAGATTTGCCCACACATTCTTTTAATGCGGTGGGCTAGTTCAATGTTTCCTTTTGCTTCAACACGCCGTGCAACTGAAAGTACATCTATGGCTTCAATTTCTCGAATGGGTAAAGTGCCAAGGTAGGGCAGTATATGACGCTCTAACCGTGCCACTGTGCTTTTGTGGGTAGATGCTGCCCATGTTGGGGCTTGTTTTTCAATCCATTCATAAGCCACACTCTTAAAGGTGTCTGCTTGGCTGTCATTAAACTGTTTTCTTTTTTCGGCTTGTTTGGCTTGGCTAGGGTCAATGCCATTTTTTATTTTTTCTTTGGCTTCATTTCGTGCATCTCTAGCTTGTTTAAGGGTTACTTGGGGATAAACGCCAATAGACAATGTTTTCTCTTTGCCAGCAATGCGATATTTGAAACGCCAATACTTGCCTGACTTATTCAGCAATAAATATAAGCCTTCACTATCGGCAAGCTTTTGTACTTTTTTGCCGTTTTCAAGTTTTGCAGCTTTTATTTTAGCATCTGTTAAAGCCATACTACACCGCCCTTTAAGTGCCAAGGTGGGGGTACTTTTTTTGCTCAAAGTAGTGTTTTGGGATTTATACCCCCAAAACTACCCCCAATTTTCTTGGTTTCTGTCGGATAGTATAGGACGTTAGTAAACAACAAGGCAAGAAAAAAGCCTGTAAACACTAGGCTTACAGGCTCTTATCGGTCTTCTTTGTTTCTATAAATGGTGCGCCCACTTGGACTCGAACCAAGGGCCCACGGATTAAAAGTCCGCTACTCTACCAACTGAGCTATAGGCGCATTGTCTTTCAACGCGGCGAAGTATGGTGTTCAAATTCGCGCTGTCAAACATAAAAATTCGACTAGGAGTTTTGCTCCCTTTTAATGGCACGATAACCAATATCTTTACGGTAGAAACCACCCTTCCAATCAAGGTTTTCTAAGGCTTTGTAAACAGTTTGCTGGGCTTCTTGCACAGTGTTTCCTAGAGCCGTCACACCAAGTACACGACCGCCGCTATTGATGATAGCACCATTTTGTTCGGCAGTGCCAGCGTGGAATACGGTTGTACCCGCTGCTTCAACGGCATCAAGCCCGCCGATAACTTGCCCTTTTTCAAAGCTTGCAGGGTAGCCCTCAGAGGAGACAACCACACACAATGCTTTTTTATCATCCCATTCAAGGTTCACACCATCCAAACGTGATTCAGCAGCAGCAAGCAAGACTTCACCCAAATCAGATTGAAGGCGGCTCATCAACGGTTGGCACTCAGGGTCACCAAAGCGCACGTTAAACTCTAAAGTTTTGATGCCTTTGTCTGTGAGCATCACGCCAGCATACAAAGTGCCAATAAAGTTGGCTCCGCGTGCTTTGAGGGCGGCAATAATGGGTTTGGCAATGGTATCCAATACTTCTTGCTCAACTTCGTCTGTTACACATGGGGCAGGGCTGTATGCACCCATACCACCTGTGTTGGGGCCTTTGTCACCATCCAAGAGTGCTTTATGGTCTTGAGATGATGCCAAGGGTAAAATCGTATCGCCAGATACAATAAATAAACATGATGCTTCTTCACCTTCTAAAAACTCTTCAATCACCACTTGTGAACCTGCATCACCAAAGCTGTTGCCAGATAACATATCGTTGCTGGCTGCAATGGCTTCTTCTTCGGTTTGAGCGATAATCACACCTTTACCCGCAGCCAAACCAGATGCCTTGATAACAATAGGTGCACCGATTTTACGAATGTAGGCGGCAGCTTGTTCAGGGTTAGTATGGGTTTCAAAAAAAGCAGTAGGTACGCCTGCTTCATCCATCAAAGCTTTAGAAAATGACTTGCTGCCTTCCAACTCAGCAGCTGCTTGGTCAGGACCATACACGGCAAAACCTTCAGCACGAAGTTTATCTGCTAAACCCAATACCAGCGGTACTTCAGGACCAACAACAATAAGCTTTGGTTTTTCTTCACGGGCAAGGTTCATCAAGCCATCAATGTCTTCTGCACCAATATTGATACAACGTGCTTCACGTTTGATACCTGGGTTTCCAGGTGCACAAATCACTTCGCTTACCGATTCAGAGCGATTGAGCTTCCAACACAGTGCATGTTCACGCCCACCGCCGCCAACTACCAATACTTTCATCTTTAATGTCCTCGTTGTTTCCTTTTTTCAATCTTATCTTTTGCTGTTGAATAAGCGTTGTTACATTTTATATTTACGTTGTAAGTCACGTTTGACATCACGTTCTTTGCTGTCTTGCCGTTTGTCATATAATTTCTTACCACGGGCTAAACCAATTTCAATTTTGGCATACCCGCGTTCATTAAAATAGATTTTAAGGGGAACCAATGTTAGCCCTTTTTCTTTTAATTTGCCGATAAGTTTTTCAATTTCTTTTTTGCGCAGTAAAAGTTCTTTGGTGCGGGCAGGGTCAACGGGGTTGTTGCGTGCTGCAGGTTTGTAGGGGCTGATATGGCAACCAATCAACAACAGTTTGTCATTACGAATGACGCAATGTGCTTCCTTGAGGTTGGCTTGCCCAGCGCGTAAAGATTTGACCTCAGGACCAGTTAAAATCATGCCTGCTTCATAGGTTTCAAGGATGTGGTATTCGTGTCGTGCACGTTTGTTCAAAATTGCCATGGGCGAATGGTATGAATTAAAGGGCTAAAGTCATCAAAGCTTTGCTTAAACCAAAAATGATAGGGCCGAGTACGCTTTGAAACACTCCCAAAGCCAATAAAGCAATGAGGATGAAAAAACCATAAGGTTCGATTCGGGAAAGTTGATATGCCCAAGGACCAGGCAGTAAACCTACAGCAACACGTCCACCGTCTAAGGGTGGTAAGGGAATGAGGTTAAAGAGAAACAATACAACATTGATAAGGATGCTGGCTTGACACATCATTGCCAAAGGTTCGGCAAACCAACGCAAACCATCAGGCATATGAATTGTAATCCAGAGTATAAGTGTGGATATGAGGGCAAGGGCAAGGTTGGTTAATGGCCCTGCAAGGGCAACCCATACCATATCACGTTTAGGGTTGCGTAATTTATTAAAGTTGATGGGTACAGGTTTTGCATAGCCAAAAATAAAAGGTGCACCCATAACCAATAGAGCAAGCGGGATGAGCACAGTACCAATGGGGTCGATATGCTTGATAGGGTTAAGGGTTAAACGACCCATCCAACGCGCGGTATCATCGCCTAGTTTATTTGCAACCCAACCGTGGGCATATTCATGTAAAACAATTGCCAATAATACGGGCAAAGCCCAAATGCTGATGTTGTGTAAAATACTGGCAATATCCATGTTAGTTTTCAACCTCTTTGAGTGTGGGTAAATGTGCTTTAATGTGTTGAATGACGATGTCACGTTCCTCATTTTGATAGGCAATAGCAGGGTGTAGCCCCCAGACAGGTTTGGGCCAAGCAATATCACTTTTATAGCGTGCAATGTGATGAATATGCAATTGTGGTACCATATTACCAAGGGCTGCAATGTTTATTTTATCTGCTTGAAATGCTTGTTCAATAGCGGTGGCGAGCAAGGAGGACTCTATGATGAGTTGTTGCTGTTCTTGTGGTGGTAAGTGATGAATTTCAGAGATATTCTCATGCTGGGGCACCAAGATAAACCAAGGATATTGGCTATCATTGATAAGCAATAATAAACATAAATCAAACTGCCCGAGTATGAAACAATCTTGTTGAAGCTGGGGGTGTAATATCATAATGCCTCTTGACTATAATACGAATGCGCTTGAATCAGGTCGTGTGGTCGACCAATATCAAACCAATGGTCGTGATGAATCATGCCTGCACAATGCTGCTGTTGAATTTGTTCGCGTATAGGTTTAACCAATGAGAAGCTGGTCTGGCTTGGGTATGTTAACAATGCTTCGTCGTGCCAAAGAGATATGCCTGAAAAGGTGTAAGGTGTGGGTTGTTCTGTTGAAACCAGACCATTGTGCAATGAGAAGTCACCTTGAGCGTTGTGTCTTGGGTTGGGGACAAGTGCCAAAGCGCAGCCTTGTGTCGGGCAAGCTTGTTCGAGGTCTTGTATGTTGATATGTGCCATAATATCAGCATTGTGAATCAAAACCGTTTCACCAGAGGGTAATAAATCAAGTGCAGTGCGTGCGCCACCACCTGAATTGAGAAGTTGGTCTTCATAAGAATAATATATATTGGCATTAAACTTTTCGCCATAACCTATATATTCTTGAATTTGCTTTGCATGGTGGTGCAGATTAATGGCTATATCGTGAATACCATTGCTGACCAAATGGCGAATCACACGGGCAATGGCAGGCTCACCTGCAATAAGCATTAAAGCTTTGGGCTTGTGTTGGGTAAAGCTTTTTAAACGTGTGCCTTTACCCGCAGCAAGTATGATGGCGCGTTGTATTCCAAACATGGCGATATATTGCCGTTTGTGATGCTGTGCGTCTATCATATCTAGCAAATGAAATTTAGTGCTTGTAATCTTGCAAAGCCCGATTAAAGTGCGGCTCGGTTTTACTGGAGGTTTATCATGGCAAAGCGTTGTGAAATTTGTGATAAAGGCCCTATGAGTGGCAATAATGTGAGTCATGCTCATAATACGACTCGTCGTCGTTTTCTGCCAAACTTGCACAATGTTCGTGCAGTTGTTGGTAGCAATACGAAGAAAATTCGTGTATGTTCAAGCTGCTTACGTTCAGGTAAAGTTGTAAAAGCAGCATAACCCACACTTTAAGTTTAAGTCCTATTTAAAAAAGGTGTCAGTTGAAAAACTGGCACCTTTTTTTTTATGCGTGCTTATAGAGTAAGCTACAGTATTGCTATATTAGGCGTTAAATTCAGTTGTACTCTAGGGAAAGTACAGTAGTGAAGAGGCTTTAAAGGTGTTAGTTTAGGTTTATATGCGTGTTTTTTTGTTTTAGCTTCTGGGAAGAAACTTTTCTGGATTTAATGCTTGGCTATTACGGCGAACTTCATAGTGAAGGTGTGGCCCTGTAGAGCGTCCTGATGAGCCAACACGACCTACCATTTGTCCCGCCTCGACAACATCACCTACGCTAACAGTAATGGCTGACATGTGTCCATAACGTGTGCGGTAGCCATAACCATGTTCAATTTCTACAAGGTAACCATAACCTTTCATCTTACCTGCATAGACAACAATGCCCCGACTTCCTGCCAATACTGGTGCACCCAAGCGGTTGGCAATATCAATACCACGGTGCATAGCTTTTTTGCCAGTGAATGGATCCGTACGAATTCCAAAATATGAACTTAACCAGCCGCCCTCACTTGGCCATGTGTGTGGACGGGCATTTTTTTCGTCAATATTATCTTGCAATATATAATCAACTGCCATGAGTTGTGTGTTTAGTGATGATATTTGCGCATCAATATATTTTACTTGATCAAAGAGTTGGATATCTGCTGTATGATTTTCATCAGGCATGCGTGGGCCACCAAAAGCTGGTTGTACATCAAAATTAAATTCAGACTTTGCCAGTGCTGGGGATGCCTCAACAAGGCGTTTGC
Organism: Ghiorsea sp.; assembly: GCA_027080505.1. Lineage (GTDB taxonomy): Bacteria > Pseudomonadota > Zetaproteobacteria > Mariprofundales > Mariprofundaceae > Ghiorsea. The sequence goes on along the minus strand of JALWRX010000058.1, from coordinate 10,148 downwards.
CTAAGGAGTCCAACCGAGATAGGCGAGCTTGCATCTGCCCTAAAGAGCGTGCATAGACTGACATTTTATCTTCTTCTTCTTTTAATTGTGTTTCAAAGTCAGATTTTAATTGGGCAAACCGTTGGCGTTCTTTTTGTATAGTTGTTTGTGATAATATGAGGTCATCACGAAGCTTATAGTTAGAAAAAAGACCGTAAATACCTAAAAAGCCAAAAGAAAGCAATAGGAGAGAGGACAAGATTACGAGGCGCAACCTCATCTTGCTTAAACGGTATGTTTTGGTTTGCCCCGTATCAGGCACCAACATAATTGAAAAATGACTCACAAACACAGTCTCCTATTCATTGTAGGCTAGCAGGATTGCGGTTACTAATAAAGGCAGGTTTATTCGTCAAGTTTAACTGTGGCAGAATGACGCACCTCAAGCCTTGTATATATTGGGTTTGACATAAGGTAAGGTAAAGCATCATGCTTGGCTTTCTATGAGCACATTATCATCAATACCTACATATTATATTCGCCGTTCTGTATTCCAATTGATATTACATCAAGCACTGATACAGCAAGAGGGACAAGCTTTTTTTGGGTTGCTTGGAAGTGAAACAAAACAAGTGCATACACTTGATAAAGTGATGCGCTTAATATCAATACAACAAGTAGAAACTACGCTGCAGCAGTGGCAAAGAGATGGTATTACCTGTGTGGGTGTGTTTATCATGCAAGGGGAGATTTTGCCTGATACTATATATCAATATATGCCGAACTTATATGTGCATTTGTCTGTGAAATTGGATGAAAAGGGCAGGTTAGATATTTTGGCGGATTTATGTGACCAAGCTAATCAAAAACAAAGTGCTTTGCCGCTAAGTTTGATTGAAGATGGACAGCAAGCAAGCTATGCATAGGTTCGCCGCATGAGAATCTGTCATATTGGCTTAAATTATAAGACTGCACCTGTTGAGTTGCGTGAGCGTTTGGCTGTACCTGAGGCGGATATTAAAGATATTCTGCGCTGTAAAATTGCCAATCCTGCTATTCGTGAAGCGGCCTTGTTATCCACATGCAACCGTGTGGAGATGACTTTGGTCACGCATGACCCAGATGCAGCCATTGCTGTTGCTCATGAATGGTTTGCCAAAAAAGCAGGTATGCCATTATCCGATGTGATTGAGCATTTGTATGCACATACCACAGACGCAGCGATTCGCCATTTGTTTTCTGTAGCATCAGGTTTGGATTCATTGGTTTTGGGTGAACCACAAATTTTGGGACAAGTTAAAGCATCCTATGAATTGGCATTGGAGGCGAAAACGGCAGGGCATATTTTACACCGCTTATACCAATCGACTTTTGCCGCGGCTAAACGTGCGCGAAGTGAAACGTCGATTGGCAGGCAGGCTGTAAATATCTCATCGTGTGCAGTGGAATTAGCCAAGCGAATTTTTGGTGATTTGGCTGGTAAAACCGTGTTGTTGGTGGGCGCTGGTGAAATGGCAGAATTGGCTGCAACACACCTTAAAGCCAATGGCTGCACTGAAATTTTGGTTGCCAATCGCACTTTAGAGCGAGCTCGTAAGTTAGCCGTTGAATTTGAAGGCCATGCTTTAACTATGGATGAGTTGCCGCAATACATGGATAGGGCGGATATTGTGATTTCTGGAACAGGTGCATCAACTTATGTGCTTTTACCTGAAGATGTGAAACCTGCTATGAAAAAACGGGGTGGGCAGCCCATGTTTTTAGTCGATATTGCTGTACCGCGAGATATAGACCCGCGTATTGCTGATATTGCGGGTGCTTATGTCTATGATATTGATGACTTGCAACAGGTGGTGCAAGGCAACCAGAAGAATAGAGAAAGAGAAGCAGAACAAGCTAAGATATTATTAGAAGAAGAAGCACTGGCTTTTTCATCATGGTTAAAATCATTGGAGTCAGTGCCTTTGATTCGTGGTATTCAGCAACAGGTTGAAAAAGCTAGGCTTGAAGAAATCGAAAAGGCCAAACGTTACCTTAAAGATTTGAGCCCAGAGCAAGCAGCAGCAGTTGAACGATTAAGCAAGGCATTGATGAAACGTTTTGTGCATCCAACTATGCAAACGCTTAAAACATTGCCTGATGATATTGAAGGTGATTTATTGATGGGAGCCGCAAGCCGCTTATTTGCCGCAGAGCCGATTACGGATACGCATAAAAAAGATAAACCTCGGGAGTCCGATGAACACGCGTCTGGATGAGATTTTAAGAAAGAAAGAAGACTTGTCTGTGATGATGGCAGACCCTGAAATCACATCAGACACCAATAAATACACCAAGATTTCTAAAGAATATTCAGCGATTGAACCTGTAGCTGATGAAGCTGAGCATTATTTGGCGATTGAGCAGCAAATCAAAGATAATCAAGAGATGATGGCGGAAGCAGATTGTGACCCAGAGCTTAAAGATATGGCACAAATGGAAATCATTGAGCTTAAACAAGAGTTAGAAGCCAGTAAAAAACGCCTTGATACCTTGCTTTTACCCAAAGACCCGAATGATGATAGGAATGCGATTCTTGAAATTCGTGCAGGTACGGGTGGTGATGAAGCTGCACTTTTTGCGGCAGACTTGTTTCGCATGTATAGCCGCTATGCTGAACGCAAAGGTTTTAAAGTCTCCGTGTTGACCAGTAGTGAAATTGGTATTGGTGGTTACAAAGAAATCGTAGCGCAAGTGACAGGTACAGATGTGTTTTCAGTATTCAAGTTTGAATCGGGTGTACATAGGGTGCAACGTGTACCTGAAACGGAATCAGGAGGTCGTGTTCATACTTCCGCCTGTACTGTGGCGATTCTTCCAGAAGCGGAAGAAGTGGAAATCAATATTCGCCCTGAAGACTTGAGAATTGATGTGTACAGAGCATCGGGTGCGGGCGGACAGCATGTCAACAAGACAGAATCTGCCGTACGTTTAACGCATTTACCATCGGGTTTGGTAGTGACATGCCAAGATCAGTCCAGTCAACATAAAAACAAAGCACAGGCTATGAAAGTATTGCAAGCCAGATTATTAGATAAAGAGCAGGCTGAAAAAGATTCAGAACGTGCGGAAGCGCGTAAAGATATGGTGGGTTCTGGTGATAGGTCGCAACGTATTCGTACCTACAATTATCCGCAAGGGCGAGTCACCGACCATAGAATCAATTTGACGCTCTACAAGCTTGACCAAATCATGAATGGTGAAATGGATGAATTGATTGAACCATTGATTACCCATCATCAAGCGGAACTTTTAGCAGGGCAAAAGTAAACTCCATTTATATATTATCTGTCATTGATACTAAAGTAGAAATATCGTGTGTACTTGGATTGTAAACCCACTCATTATCAAAGATACTTTTTAATTTTTGATGTAGAAATAGATTGCCAATTGCTAATGAGTAAAATTTGTTACCAGATTTTTTTATGTGCTGAATATCTTTTTGTAGGTTTTGAGATAAACTACCCATTACAAAGTCTGAAATCATCAAAACATCTGCTCTGGTATAAGCTTCTTCTTTCATCATAGTTGTTGCATGATGAAGGGCAGGTCCTGCGTCGGTCCCTCCATGAAATGATTTCCCTAAGAATTCTATTACATGTTTCATACCTAAGTTACTAGATAATGACATCACTTCGATACCTGTTGAAAAATTAATAAGTAAACAGTCTCTGTTTTGTTCTTTTGCTTTGCTAGCCATGAAAAGTGTGATTGCTTTTGCAATAACTTCAGGTGTTCCTTGCATGGAACCACTGGTATCAACGCAAATAATCATTGGTCCCATTTTCTCTTTTTTTGAAATGTTCACGGTCTTTTCTTTGGTTTCTATTTTTTGTATAGATGTCAGTCCTTGCATATCAAAACACATCAATCTTCCTTCTATATATTTTAAATCAAAAAGGATGGAAAGTTCGGGGTCTGCCATGAGTGCCAATTCTTGAGGCAGCGCATGTTCAATATCCTTTCCTAATCGAACACCAATAATTTCTTCTTTAGAATTTACATCAGGTACTTTCTCTGTGATATACTGTGTGTATTTTATTTTTTCTTGCTTTGTATTGGTGGAAGCCACGCGCATCCTACCAAGAATATTACATAGCTCTTTTACTCCACTCTGATCTTTTATATATTGAAGCCACTTTAGAAGTTGATTGATGTCAGATTGTGTTAATTCGGCTAGTGATAAATCCAAGAACACGCCTGTATTTAAAATCTCTGAAAGTTCCTCATCCAGTTCGTGTAGAAGTTTTAACCAGTATTCAAGTTTTTCTAGAAACTCATGCCTTGCCGCTTCAATTTCTTTTAGCTGCCATTCTGATTCTGCTTGGTCAAATAATTTAGCCCACTGCTTTTGCAATAGTGTTCGCAGAGTTTTTCTTTCCTGCTCATTTACTATTCTTTTTGGGTCTTTCTTAGAGTTAGCTCTAGATAACTTTGTTTCAATCGTTTGAACTTCTTTATGCCAAAAGCTTTTATCAATTTTAACCTGAACAAGATTGGCAAGGTTTGAAAAACATTTAAGGTCATGTTTAATTTTACCCAAGTCAAAGCAAGGTGTTTTTAAACAATGCTGTGCTTGTTTAAGTTCAACTTCTGCTTCAGAATAAGGGAATTCTGATAGTAAGTGATTGTTTAGCGTACTTTCCCAACTATCTAGCTTACGTTGAATTTCCTGATGCAAGGATACATCTTCTTTGATAGGATATTGTTGCCTGAGCAGAACAATGTCATGCTTAATTGAAGTTGTATCAACCTTCATATACTTCCCCCTATCATGCTATTGAGACGCTCGCAGTCTTTAATGCGCAAGTCCATAGCTTCCAGTTGGGACTCAACGCTTTCTAAAGCGATTGCCCTTGTGTTTTCAGGCACGAACGGTGTCTCAAGCTCTTTCTTGAAGTTTCCTAGTTTAGATTTGATGATATGTTGTTGTTTTTGAATATCGTTTTTGAGTTGCTGCACTGCGCCTTTTAGTGAAGCAATCAGCCTTGGGTTTACATCATCTTTTTTATCTCCTTTATGACAAAGTATCTTAGGTGTATAAGTTCCGTTGTATTCACTCCTCCCATAACTATCATTCAATTTCAATGTGCAACTACCCTGTTTATCAAAGCTACATGAGATGTTACTCATTTGATTGCCTTGCTCATCTACTGGATGGAACTCGTCTTTAGACTTCATAGCTGAATAAGGTATATAGCAAGAAACTTGTTCTGGTTGATAATAAGAACTGTTATGCTTAAGGGTAGTTTTGACTGCAAAATATAGGGTATTACCACTCAGTTTTACCGTATCGTATATATCTTTAGCATGATAGAGTTCCTTGTTTATTTCGTTATCTAACCTTTCTTTTTCTTTATCCAAGTCACCATGGTGAATCTCAGTTTGGAAACCGCTACTTTTGACTGCATCTTCCACGATTTTTGTAACTTTTTCTCTATTGTTCTCATGAGTCCATAAGCAATGTTTGAGCAATAGGCAGTCAACGATGTTGGTTGTGTTTCTCTCACAAAAGAATGCTGATGCTTTGAGCAGAAAAGCTGCTTTTTGCCATCGCCTATCGGATACATAAACATCAATTTTATTTTTCTTATCTGCCAAGTTAATGCGTATATCTTGGATAATATTTAATGTTTCCCTTGAAAGTTTTATTTCATCAATTTCAAGTTGCCAAAAATCCCATTCATCTTGTTTAATTTTTAATTCTTGAGGAACTTCAACGGTTGAAGAGGTTGGGGTAGATTGTAATAAAGTTTCAAAATTATCCCTGTTTAGCATAGGTGGGACATTTAAACGTATTAAAAAACGGTCATACAATGCTTCAAGACCTTGATTTTTAGGTGGCGTTTCATTTGATGCTGATACCAATACTTTTAAAGGAACTTCCATTAAGCTTGAGCCATTCTTGAATTTCTTTTCATTGATTATTGTGAGCAGAGTATTAAGGATAGCAGGGCTTGATTTCCATATTTCATCAAGGAAAGCAAAGTCGGCGTGAGGTAAAAAACCATCTGTTTTGCGAATGTAATTATCTTTTTTGAGTTCGGCTATTGATACGGGACCAAAGATCTCTTCTGGTGTACTAAACCTTTGCATCAGATATTCAAAGTAATGTTTTGTGTTAAATCCAGATTCCAACCTTCGAGAGATTAAGCTTTTGGCAGTTCCTGGAGGTCCATATAAAAAAATATTTTGCCCTGAAAGAGCCGCTAATAAACTTACAGCAATGACTTCATCACGTTCATGAATTCCTTGGCTTAATTTTTGTGCTAGTTTTGTTATTCTTTCTTTTAACGTACTCATAAAAACTCCTTATTTATTTTTGAGGTTAGCGTTTTTATTAGCGGTAGACTGTGCTTTTGCAGCCCAAGACCCTTTGGTAACCTTCCCACCATTCTGTTTTGCGGTAGAAGATTGAATTCTTTTCGCATCTTGTTGAGTTAATTTTTTCATGTGATTCTCCTTGTTTAAAGTTGGTTCATTGAGTATATTTCAATTTCATGCAATCATCAGGGTAGTGTAACTTGCATGATATGCAACCGTAAGCCCTACATGAAACCAGTGCCACTTTATAAGGATGGAGGTTGAAATTGTCAAATTTTAATAAACAAACAGAAACAACCTACCAAGCTATTGTAGGCACTATTCTTATTAATATGCGTCAACAATTTCAAATAGAACAGGCTTTTATCGCACAGGGTGTTGGTGTTACCCCATCAACATGGTCTAGGGTAGAACGTGGTGAAAGTGCCTTAACTGTAACTCAGTTAGCTAAAGCTGCTAAAGCTCTTAGAGTAAAACCAAGTGTTATTTTATCTTCTGCTGAACAAGCTAGAGAACAGTTGGAAAGGCAAGGTGTTATTGTGCGGTATGATAAAATTATAAAACAACCTAGCCAAAACTCTGGTCATGATAAAACTGATAGTGGGGTAGGTTATGCCGTGGCAGGAGCCGCTCTAGGAGCTTTGTTAACGGCTGCATTTATGAGTAATGATAAAGATAAATAGCTGTAGTATCTAGGATGATTAATGAAGCAGGGTGGATCCTAAAACAAACAACTCAACAATTAGAGAAAGTAGGTGTAGATGCGCCACGAAAAGATGCGGAACTCATGCTGATGGCAGCTTGGGGTGTGTCGCAGACGGATTTGATTATTCGTGCGCAAGATGAAGTGCCCGAAGATGTTATTTTTCAATTCAATCAACGATTAGAACGACGATTAAAACGTGAGCCTTTGGCTTATATCCTGGGTAAGAAAGCCTTTTGGAAAGATGAGTTTATTGTTTCAGAAGATGTGCTTGTACCTCGCCCTGAAACAGAGCACTTAATTGAAATAGTATTGAAGTATCGTCCAAACCAGCAGCAAGATTATATGTTGGCAGATATGGGTACGGGGTCGGGGTGTATTGCTGTGACCTTAGCTAAGGAATATCCTAATAGCGAAGTGATGGCTTGTGATATATCGGATAAAGCTTTGGTGATTGCTAAGACCAATGCTGAGCATATTGGTGTGGTGGAGCGCATGTCTTTTTATCAAGGCGACTTGTATCAAGCTTTGCCTAGTGGTGCGCAGTTTGATGTGATTGTGTCTAACCCGCCTTATGTTAGCCAAGATGAGATGCATGATTTGGAAGCTGAATTAAGCTTTGAGCCGCGATTTGCGCTGACTGATGAGGGAAGTGGACTAACTTTGTTAGAGAAGTTGCTTGATGATGCACATGCACACCTCAAAGAAGGTGGGTTGTTGGTGTTGGAATCTGGTTTATGCGGCATGCCAGATACGCCAAGCACGCTTATTAAACTTGAAGATTATAATGATTTGGCAGGCAATTTCCGCGGTTCGGTATTTCGTAAGAACTGAAGCAAAGAAAGCAGCCTATAAACTCTGCGTTACTCTACGATTCAAAAAGACTGATGATTCAAAGATATAAAAAAAGACGCTCGAATGAGCGCCTTTTAAAACCTTTTAACGATAAGGTTAGTTATCTACAGAGCAAGATAGTTCTTCTTCAATTTTTCCAGCTTCTACTTCTTGAATAATTTTATGATAGTGCTCATTTACAGGGCAACCACAAGTATGTTCAGAAGTTGCATGCAAGCGAGCTTGTTCTATATGCCATTGTGCCACTTTTAGGTGTTGATCAACATTCATGTTTTTAATACCTTCTTTTTAAAATTTATTGAGCAAACTCAACGTAGGCAAAGCCTAGCGAAAAGTTTGATGAAATAAAACCATCTGAAATAAGTGTTTTTATTTGCTTAGCCAAAAATTTGGAAATGCGTTGATGAGAACATCAAGAACAACATTGGAATTGAAAGCAAAGTATTGATGCGAGATGCCATCAATGCAGTTTTACCTGCTGCAGCTTTTGTATCAGCATCAGCTTCAACCATACCAATCACTTTCTTTTGGTTTGGCCAAATGATAAATGTTACGTTGAACCACATGATAATAGCAAAAGTTGCTCCAATCATAATATCCATGCTGCCACCATGATTTAGTTTATCACCAAATAAACCTACCAATAGAATAGTACCGAAAAGCAATGTTGAGTGTGCACCCATACGGAACCAGAACAAAGCACGGCGAACAATGCTACCTTCTTTAAAGATGTCTGCTTTGGTTTCAGGTGTTACATCACCCAAAGATGGGACTTGCACAAAGTTGAAATAATACAATAAACCAATCCAAATGATACCAGAAAGCACATGGAAATAGCGCGAGAAATCATAAAAATCAGGTAAAGAACCACCTGTTCCAATGGCTGCACCTAAGATAATGGCTAGTAATATAAAACCTGCCATGATTGTTTTTTTGTGATCTGTTAAAAAGCCCATAATTTCTCCTTGAAATAAGTATGTTTATCAGCCCACTATAGTTGATTTTACAGTTTTTATCCTCTTAAAGACTGTAAGGTTATTTTTAGGGGTACTTTATGATGTTTTCAATAGCTTGTGCCAAATCAAAATCACGCATTGAAATACCCTTAGCTTCATGCGTGGTTAAGTTGATTTCAACGTAAGTTGCATATTGCTTATTTTTATAATGTTCAGTTGTTCTTTTTCTTTAAACGTTTGGCTTTGAAAAAGTTGCGTAGTTGTGCGCTACATTCGTCTTGTAAAATGCCTGATATGATTTGCGGCTGATGGTTTAGCCGAGTATCGGATAAGGTCTGATACAAGGATACAACAGCACCTGTTTTGCTATCGTCTGCACCATAAACAACCGTGCCAACACGCGCATGAATAATAGCGCCAGCACACATCAAACATGGCTCTAAAGTAACATATAAAGTGCTGTTTAATAAACGATAATTACCGATGGCGGCGGATGCTTTGCGCATAACTTCGATTTCAGCATGACATGTTGCATCATGTTTTTGGATGGGCGCATTGTGGGCTGTAAACACTTGTCCGTCTTCACAAACCAATACCGCACCCACAGGCACTTCATCCATATCTGCTGCAAGTTGTGCCTGCGCTAAAGCAAGTTGCATATAATCTTCGTGGTTTGTGTTCATTTTAATGTTTTAGCTTGGGGTCAAACACGTCTCTTAAACCTTCGCCGAGAAGATTATAGCCCAAGACGGTAATCAAAATCGCTAAACCTGGGTAGACGGATAACCACCAAGCAATTTGAATATTATCTTTACCTTCAGTCAGCATATTGCCCCAAGATGCCGTGGGCGGCTGCACACCAAGCCCCAAAAATGATAAGCCTGATTCAATCAATACTGCACCTGCAATACCGAGCACGGCTGATACAAGCAGTGGCCCCATGGCATTGGGCAACATATACGACCAAACCATGCGCCAAGGAGGCGTGCCTATGCTTTGCGCTGCCAAAACAAACTCGCGTTCTCTTAAACTTAAAAATTCAGCACGAAGCAAGCGGGTGACACCCATCCACGAGGTCAAACCAATAATAATCATGATATTCCAAATGGATGGCTCTAAAAATGCAATGACTGCCAAAATCAGGAAGAAGGTGGGGAAACACAGCACCATATCTGTCCAACGCATGATGATATTATCCCACATACCACCTGCATAACCTGCAATAGCCCCTAAAATCGTACCTACCAAAAGCGCAATGCCCACGGCAACCAAACCCACCAACAAGGAAATCC
>JALWRX010000057.1 GCA_027080505.1 Ghiorsea sp. | reverse complement strand
CTGAAGGCGCATCTTCAACCGCAGGTTTTTCAACCAAGCCATTTAAGCGATACAAACCATTTTCTTCCTCTTCAACTTGTGCAATGCCATATCGAGATACTTCTTCCTTAGGCACACGCGCCATAGCTACCACAGAAAATCCTGTTTTTTCATGTGCTTCACGTAACTGTTGCATCACAGGAACTTGTGAAATCATCAATTCATCCGCTAAGGATACACCAAACACTTCATCGCCTACCCAAGGCTCCGCACATAACACAGCATGCCCCAATCCTTTAGCAACCTTTTGTCTGATATATGCAATGGTTGCCATTTGTGCCACACGCGAAACTTCTTTATACAACTCATCTTTACCTGATGCATGAAGGTTGGCTTCTAACTCAGCAGAAACATCAAAATGATCTTCAATGGCATGTTTACCCCTACCAGTAATCATAATAATATCATTCAAACCTGCAGCCAATGCTTCTTCAACACCATATTGAATCATGGGTTTATCAACTACTGTCAACATTTCCTTGGGTGTTGCCTTGGTCGCTGGCAGAAAACGTGTGCCCATTCCTGCTGCTGGAAAAATTATTTTTCTCATCTGTTACCCCAAAGTTTATTACTCTTACTATACATAAAACCCAATCACACTTGAAAAATACATGTTTATGCTGAGTCCCCATGCAATAATTGTGCAATGGTAGCTTGTAAAACTTCAAATTGTATAGGTTTGGTTAATATTTGACTTTGTGTAGGCATACTTCCTGTTTTCAATACATTATTTCTATCATAACCCGTCATTAAAATTACAGGCACCTGTACTTTTATTTCCCGCAAAGCTTGCACAAGTTGAATACCACCCAATTTGGGCATCACAACATCAACCATGACTAAAGAAATATCTTGATAATGCTCTTTAAAAATACTTAATGCTTGCTCACCATCACTTGCCTGAAATACCCTATAACCCATTGTTTCTAACACCTCGGATGTAGCTTGACGCACCTCAACTTCATCATCTGCCAATAAAATAACTTCACCCTTTGCTGCTATCATCTGCATGGCTGGTTCTATACTCTTTTTATCTTGGCTAGACTTGATAAGTGGTAAATAAACATGAAAAGACGCTCCTTCACCTTGTTTGCTTTCTACCTCGATAACACCATGATGACTCTGAATAGCACCATAGACCATCGACAACCCCAAGCCTGTACCTTTATCAACTTCTTTGGTTGTAAAAAATGGATCAAAAATATGCTCTATATCTCCTTCAGCAATACCATAACCATTATCTTGCACACATAAATGAACCAACCTATCAACATTACTAAACCCATGCTTTTGCTTAAAGGTTTCACTTGGTGTGTATGTCTCAAGTTTAACAGTAATCGTTGGCTCACGCCTACCTTCTACTGCATCACGGGCATTATTTAACAAGTTCATCAACACCTGCTGTAACTGGCTAGAATCTGCATGAACCATCATAGGTGTATCTTCAATATCATGTTGCACATGAATATTCTCTGGAATCGTTACTTTCGCTAAGAGCAATAATTCTTGCACAAACTCTTTCATGGAAAGCACCTTCTTTTGCATCACACCTTTCCGCGAAAAACTTAATAATTGTGCAATCATTGTGGCTGCTTTATCACTTAACCCTTCAATACGCTCAACTTTCGCAATGGCCTCAGGTGCATCCCCCTGCAACATACTCCTTTTTGCCAAATACATATTGCCTGTCATGGCAGCTAAAATATTATTAAAATCATGGGCAATGCCACTGACCAAAGTACCAATAGCTTCCATTTTTTGTGCTTGATGAAATTGTGCTTCTAAATCTTTGATATCCGTAACATCACGTGATATACCTATCAAACCAAGAAGCTCCCCTTGCTCATTACGATAAGGTGATTTAAGAGTATCGAATAACCCTTTACGTCCATCAGGATAAGCCACCCAAGTCTCACTTCTTAAACTCTCACCTTGTGTCAATATACGTTTGTCGTGTTCGATAAATTGCTTGGCTTGCTCTGATTCAAAAAAATCAAAATCAGTACACCCAATCACATCAGCTTCCGAAGCTTTGCCCACCAACGTGCAAAAGGCATGGTTACAACCAGTGTACACACCCTTGGTATCTTTTAAGAACACAAGATCAGGTACTGACTCTAAAATATTACTTAACAAAATATGGGTTTGTTTCAAGCTAGATTGTGAGCTTTGCAATGCTGCATACATGGATGATAATGATGCTGCTAAGTGAACAACTTCTTTTGTTCCCTGCACTTCTAGCATTGCTTTAGGCTTGCCTTGCTCAATATCTCGAATAAAACGCATACTGGCAGCCAATGGTTGAGTGACTAGCTTTCTTAAAAAGACAAAAAACAACAAGGCAATCAACGCCAACACGACAGCAAAGTAAATCAATTGTTGCTGTTGTTTTTGCTCCAGTATCATAGCTTGTTTTTGAAAGGTAAATTTACCAACCATCAAACCTTGTCCAAGATTTTGTTTTTGGAAAGATGCTGACATATCTATAGGATAATAAATATAGCCTTCCGCATTTTCAGTATCGAGATAAGATAATATTTTATGCTCTTGCAACGCTTGGGTAAAACTTATCTGATTGAACTCAGGAATCACGTCTTTTGCTTGTTTACCCAGCCATGCATAACGCGTTGAATTCATAATCTTTCCAGACTTATCTACTACACTAAGATGCACCAATGTTTCACTGGCAGCCGCAACCGCCACAAAACGCTGGACTGATTGCATATCGCCTTGCCGCAAACCTCGCACAACCTCTAAAGATAGATTGGAAAGCTGCTCTTGAAACAAGCGTTGATTCATCTCTGCCAACTGCTGTTGTGCACCTACATATAAAGATGAAATCACAAACCATCCCATAGGAAAAACCAGCAAGACAAACAAAAAGGAAACAACCTGTCCTAAACTAAACCTTTGTAACATTATAAGTTTACACGCATCACAAAAGATTCATCTTGAATATGAGAAAGTGACATTTCTCTCTGTAACATACCTTGATGTTTCATAAAATCATATATCTTATGCGTGTGACGCTCAAATTTGGATGGTGAGCCTGAAAAGTATGCAACATTTTCTGACAAACTAGGTAAAATTAAACCTTGATATATTTGCTTTAAATCATGGGATGTTGTTTGTAAGCGTACAGCCATCATTTGCATACTCTTTTTCGTATATTGCGTCATGTATGAGCGCGCTTTAGCATAGCCTTGCACCAATTGAAAAATATTCTCTCTTTGTTTCTCCAATTGATCCGTGCGCACTGCCAACACATCAACAATCAAATCCGGAACTTCACTGCTATCAAATAAAACATGTGCCCCATGTTGCTTAAGCCTACTTTTAATCGGTTCAAAAGTAACCACCGCATCAACTTGACCGCGCATATATGCTGCTTCTTGTTCATCTGCAGGTACATACACCACTTGCACATCATCATCTTCAAGCTTTACCTGACTTAAAGCAGCATGAAATAGCAGCGCACCAACACCAGTCGTCTCTACGCCCACGCGATGATGTCGCATATCTGCCAAGCTTTTTAAAGATGGCTTAGCCATTAAAACATCTGCACCATTTGAAAAATCAAATACCAATACAATCGTAAGTTCTGTACCTAAATTGATAACATTAAGTGCTTCATCCAAGGTTAAAGCAGCAGCATCCAAACGCCCCGTACGAAGTAAAGCGATAGACTCTGTATTTGAGGGTAATTCAACTAGCTTCACCTGCTTTTGTGGCAGGTAACCCAAATCTCTCGCTAAAACAATAGGCTCATAACCTGGCCATTGATTCACACCTACTTTTAATAACTCAGGTGGCTCAATTGTGCAAGTGGTCAACAAAAACAATGGTATAAAAGCCAAAAACTTCGCATATGCAAAATGTTTCATTAGCTCTCCCTATCCAAACCACTTGAACTGAAACAATGAAGCAAACACATACTACGTCAAGACTTACATCAACTCCTCACGAATGACCTGACATAACTGCTCAATAGTAAAAGGTTTTTGCAATCTACGTATCGAATCAAGCTCTTTCGCATCTTGAATTAACCTACGTCCTGTTGTGCCATCCTTTTCATAAGCTGTGGCAAAAAATATTTTGGCATCTTTATCCATCATCAGAATATGCTGTGCGGCTTTCACACCATCCATGTTTGGCATCATGCTATCCATCATCACCAAATTAATTTGCTCTTTCTTTTGTGCGTAAATCTTAATCGCCTCAAGCCCATCTTGGGCTAAAAGAACCTTATAATTCAGGTTTTCCAATGCGCTTTGGTGCGCCAAGCGCAAAGCTTTATCATCATCAACAAGAAGTATCGTTTCCCCATTACCTGTTAAACCTTGAAAATGCACATCTTGTTTTTGCTTCTCCTGAGCGCTCAATTCTAAGGGCAAATAGATATGGAAAGATGTGCCCTGCTTGGGAGTGCTTTCCACCTCTATCATACCCCCATGTGACTTAATCGCCCCATAACACATAGCTAAACCCAAACCTGTGCCTTTACCCTGTTCCTTTGTCGTAAAGAATGGTTCAAAAATATGTACCAAGTTTTGTTGTGATATACCTTCACCATTATCACAAAAACATAAATACAACCATTTACCTTCTAAATCAGGATGTTTCTCACGTAAGTGCATTGCCTTATCTAAAGGTTTGAGTATTACTCTAATCTCTGGCTCTTGTATGGTAGATAAAGCATCTTTAGCATTATTCAATAAATTTAATAAAACTTGCTGTAACTGCGTTGCGCTACCGCAAATAGGTAAAGGAGTTTTCGTCAAGTCCTTTTCAACTTTAATTCGTGAAGACAAGGAAATCACACCTAACTTTAATGCTTCATTGATAAATGAAGCCATGTCAAACGTTTTCTTTTCTACATCATCTTTGCGGGCAAACGTTAAAAGTTGCTTACTCATTTCCGATGCATGAAACACCAGCTTCTCTACATCATCAAGCTTATCTTGCGCCAATGCATTGCCTTTAATCGCTCGTTGAATCAAAAACAAATTCGCACTGATTCCCGACATGACATTGCTAAAGTCATGCGCCAAACCACCAACCAGTGTACCCAATGCTTCCATTTTTTGTGCTTGGAAAAACTTTTGCTCTGCCTCACGTAAACTATTATCTGTTTTTTGATGTTGCTCTACTTCTCGCGCCAGCTTTTGATTGCTTTCTTTGAGTTCAACCGTTCTACTTTCAATCTCTTGTTCTAAATGCTCTAAGGTATGGTTAAGCTTTTCTCGCACAGCCAATAAACTTGCATTTTTTTCTTCCAGTTGTTTTTGTTGCGAGCTACGCAAAATTTCAAAAACCAAACCAACTGTAACGTAAAATATAAAAGCTACGAAAAAGATAATTATTTCTTCAGCCGTATACGGTGTGTGTAAAATATCCAAATAATCCAAAGATTCGATGACCACCGCACCACATAAAAACAATGCAATCCACCATAAACCACGATAAACACCAGCAACGGCAAAAATCATAAATGGAAAAAATGGAATCCAATAAATAGCTGTTTTTGCAATGCCTCCATCAATAAGAAAGAACCAAAAAAGGAAACATGTGCCCATCACCACTGCTATTTCTTTAAAACGTTGGTTTTTTACGTGAAAAACATCAAAATATACCAGAGCATATAGCGCTACCAAAAAGATTTGAATCACTGCCATCACATACTCAGCTAAGAAAAGGTGCACAAAAAAGAATGCGCCCAATATCACTATAGCAAGCCCTAGCATAACTTGTGTTAGTGCGTGATGGTAAACCTGTTCTTTATGTCCATGTTTGAGGTGTTCCCCAAGGATGGAAAGTAGTTTCATAGTTCCTCTGCGCCTTAAAAATCAATCTATGCTTTTACTATAGTTGATGAGATTCAAACCAGCTAGTACCAACTCCAATATCAGCAATCAATGGCACATCAAGTGTCACAGCCGCTTCCATCACCGCTTTGATTAAAGCTGATACCTGTGCCACATCATTTTTACTACATTCCACTATTAATTCATCATGCACCTGCATAATCAAACGCGCCTCGGGAAACTGCACTTTTAATTTCATTTGCAATTGAATCATAGCAACCTTAATAATATCCGCTGCTGAACCTTGCAGTGGTGCATTAATCGCTGTGCGCTCAGCATAAGCTTTTTGCATGCCGTTGCTGCTATTGATGTCAGGCACTTGCACCCTATGCCCTAACAACGTTTCTACATAGCCTTGCGCACGGGCTTTTTCCAAGGTTTTATCCATAAAGTCTTGTACCGTTGGATATTGGGCAAAATAAGCTTCAATAAACGCCTTGGCATCACCGCGACTCACGCCCAGTTGTTTTGCCAAACCAAATGCGCTCATACCATACAAAATACCGAAATTCACCGCCTTAGCTTGCCTACGCTGCTCACCCGTGACTTCTTCCAACGGAATTTGATTCACCGATGCCGCAGTTGCGGCATGAATATCCAAACCATCAGCAAAAGCCTGTTTCAAATTGGCATCTCCCGAAAAATGTGCCATCAAACGCAGTTCAATTTGCGAATAATCAGCTGCAATCAATTGATAACCTTCTTCAGCAACAAAAGCTTTACGGATTTCCCGCCCTTCTTCCGAGCGAATAGGGATATTTTGTAAGTTAGGATTGGTTGAAGACAAGCGACCCGTGGTGGTTACGGCTTGATTGTATGAAGTGTGAACGCGCCCTGTTTTTTTGTTAATCATTTTCTGTAAAGCATCGGTATATGTTGATTTAAGCTTGGATAAGCTACGCACCTCCAAAATCAAGCGAGGCACTTCATTTTCCGCCGCCAGTTTTTCCAAGACTTCTTGACCCGTTGCCCACTGCCCAGACTTGGTTTTTTTACCACCTTCAATGCCCAAGGTTTCAAACAATAATACGCCCAACTGTTTGGGTGATTGGATATTAAACTCTTGACCTGCAGCCTCGAAAATCTTGGTCTGTAACGCATCAATACGCTCACCAAACTTGGTTGAAAGTGTGTGCAACTGTGCCACATCAATGTATGCGCCATCCCACTCCATGTCCGCAAGCACAAAAGATAAGGGCAGCTCAATATCATCGTGGCGTTTGATATGTTCGCCCAACTTATCTTGAAATGTCTGACAAAGTCTAAGTGTTACTTCCGCATCTTCTGCCGCATATTTCGCTGCTTCTTCAATACCAATCAAATCAAAAGTAATTTGTTTGACCCCTTTGCCCGCAATGGATTCAAAGGAAACGCATTCATGCCCCAAATATTTGAGCGCAAGTTTATCCATGCTTACCGCTTGCCCAGCTTCCAAAACATACGCCATCAACATGGTATCATATTTTACACCAGCAAGCTTGATACCTTCATTGCGCAAAATTTGACTGTCATATTTATTATTCTGCAAACATTTGGGTTTATTTTCATCTTCCAACACCGGTTTTAAGCTCGAAAGCACTATTTGTTTGTCCAATTGTTTGGGTGCTTCGCTTAATAAATCAGCTCCCCTATGCGCCACAGGCACATAATAACCAACACCTGATTGCACAGAAAATGATAAACCCACCAAATCTGCATCATGGATATTTAAGGATGTAGTCTCCGTATCCACAGCAATCAAATCCGCAGCATTTAATACATTCATCAAATCTGCCAACTTGCTTGCATCATCCACAATGATAGTGGTCAACGGTTTTTGCTCGGCAAACACTTCTGCTGTTTCACTGCTCATATCATCAGACGAATCAATCATAGGTGGTGTCACCACTTCATCACCATCCAAAAATTCAGCCGTTAATCGCCTGAACTCCAGATCAGCAAACACTTTGGCTAATTTTTCTCGATTAGGCTTTTGCACTTTTAAGTCATCCAAGGTCAAAGGAAGTGGCGTTTGTTCATCCAATGCCACCAACTCATAAGAAAGCCGCGCATCATCGGCAAACTCAATCAGGTTTTCACGGCGTTTTTTCTGCTTAATTTCATGAGCATGGCTTAAAATACCTTCCAAATCGCCGTAAGTATTGATTAACTCCAATGCCGTCTTGGGACCAATGCCTGGCACACCAGGGATATTATCCGCCGAGTCCCCTGCAAGTGCGAGTAAATCTTGCACTTTAGCAGGCTCCACACCCCACTTTTCTTTGACTTCATCCACGCCATATTCCTTGCGGCGCATGGTATCCAGCATCCAAATCTTATCACCAACCAACTGCATCAAATCTTTATCGGTAGATACAATGGTCACATCCCAGCCTTTGGCTTCGGCTTGGCGGGCTAAGGTAGCAATCACATCATCAGCTTCATAATTCTGCACACAAATTCGCGCAAAGTTAAAAGCATCCGTCACTTCATAAATATAATCCCATTGTGCTGCCAAATCTTCAGGCATGGGCGGGCGATGCGCTTTGTATTCTTTATACATTTCATTGCGGAATGTTCCACCCTTGGGGTCAAACACCACAGCCACATGCGTTGGGCTCAAATCTTTAAGAATAGAGCGCACCATTTGCACATAGCCAAACACAGCGTTGGTAGGTTGCCCCTTAGAATTGCTTAAATTGTGTTTTACAGCGTGGAAAGCACGAAAAACATAGTTGGGACCATCGATAAGAACTAAATGCGGCATAAACGATTCCTTACATCAAAAAGTGTAGCTATGATGAATAGATATACGGAATCGTCAAACTTTAAACCAGTAAAGCTTGCTCCAACTGCAATAATTTCTTCTTAGCAGGCAAACCACCTGCATATCCGACCAAGGAACCATCCGAGCCAATGATTCTATGACATGGAATCATAATAGAAATCGCATTTGCACCATTGGCAGAAGCCACAGCACGCACAGCTTTTTCATTACCTATGCTTTGCGATACCTCCAAATATGACGCTGTACTGCCATAAGCTATATCGATTAAACCTTGCCACACTTGCTTTTGAAAATCCGTACCCACCATCAATAGCGGTATATCAAAGGTTTTGCGCTCTCGATTAAAATATTCATCCAATTGATGTCGTGTCTGTTGAAGTACTGGCGTATCTTCTTCTATAAACTCAGCCTTTAAACCTTTTTGCAAACGACTATCAATATGATTACGCATTTTTCTGTGTCGCCAATCCGCCATACACAGCTTACCTTCAAAAGCACCTAAGATAATATCACCCACAGGGGAGTTAAAATATTGTATGCTAATCTTATTCATCAAGGCTCACCATGAAGACGAACAAGAAATGGTCAAGCAGGGAATAAACCACGAAGAACACAGAGAACACGAAGATAAAATAGTAGATTCACACAGCATCACCCCCCTTCTATAGCTGTGCTGTGATAGTTGGCAAAAGAAGGGATAAAGCAGAATATTCTAATTCTGCGCCCGCTTTTGCTAAGCATCGAAGAAGCACACGGCTATTTAGGGGGAATTTTCTTTGCTTCGTTTCTTTGATGGCAAAGAAATGAAGGTATTAGTCTTCAAGAACCCTACGCACAGCATCTTCAGTGGCATCAATGGTGATAGGTGTTGCAATATCTTGCATAGCAGTGTCTGGGTCTTTCAAACCATTGCCTGTCAGCGTACAAACAATCTTATCACCAGCTTTAAAATAACCAGCGTTGTTGAGTTTTATGATACCTGCTACCGATGCCGCAGATGCAGGCTCACAGAATACACCTTCAAGCGAAGCCAACATATCGTATGCTTGCAGAATTTCTTTATCAGTCACCGCATCAATCACACCGCCTGATTCATCGCGAGCATCTTCGGCTTGCTGCCATGATGCAGGTTTACCAATACGAATCGCCGTGGCAATGGTCTCTGGGTTTTCAACGGGAGCACCGTTCACAATCGGGGCAGCGCCTGCAGCTTGGAAACCAAGCATTTTAGGCAAAGTTTTAGAAATCCTATGCTCTTTGTATTCTTTATAACCCTTCCAATATGCCGTGATATTGCCAGCATTACCGACTGGAAGCGCATGATAATCTGGCGCAAAACCAAGCTCATCAATAATTTCAAATGCACCTGTTTTTTGCCCTTCAATACGATAAGGATTCACAGAGTTGACCAAAGAAATCGAACCATCAGCAGAAATATCACGTACGATTTGTAAAGCATCATCAAAGTTACCTTTGATTTGAATCACTTTTGCACCATAACGCATACCTTGGCTCATTTTACCCAAAGCAATTTTTCCGTCAGGGATAAGCACATACGCTTCCATACCTGAGTTGGCTGCATAAGCTGCTGCTGATGCCGAAGTATTACCCGTCGATGCGCAAATGATTTTACGCGAGCCTGCATTATAAGCTTGGGTAACTGCCATAGTCATACCACGGTCTTTAAACGAGCCTGTAGGGTTCAAACCTTCAAATTTAAGAAAAATATTAAGTTCTGGGTTGATGGCGTTACGCAAGTTATGCGATTCATGAAGCGGCGTATTGCCTTCATAAAGTGTAATAATTGCATCATCCTTGGCGATTGGTAAAAACGCACGGTAACGGTCGATGATTCCTTGGTAATGTGGCATGAAAAAATCCTTAATCCATCAATAAAGTGAGCTCAATTATGCTACCAAATATAGCAACGGCAAGCTTTGCTATGATTACGCTTGCGGATAACCCACCGATTCGCTTTCTTTGGGTGTCCTGCTTGGGGCAAAAGCATCCATATTTATATTAGGTTGCGAGCCACATATCCAATCTGCCATCACCTTAGCTGTAATGGGTGCAAGGGCTACACCGTTGCGATAATGCCCTGTTGCCACCCACAATCCTTGCTTGGATGGCACTTCACCCAAAAATGGTAAACCATCAGGGCTACCTGGTCTAAAACCCATCCATTGCTGCTCAACTTGTGCATGTTTTAAGCCTGGTATTAATCGTTGTGTTGCTTCTAACAGTTCACTTAGTGCTTTAACAGTATTGCCCCGAGCAAAGCCAACATTCTCCATAGTGGCTCCCACCAGCACTCGTCCATCCTTTCTTGGTACAAAATAAGCATCATCATGTTTCACAATATGTTTTAATGTGCCAGGTTTTGTTTTTAATAGTATAATTTGCCCTTTGACGGGTTTTACGGGTAAATCAAAACCACTTTGTGCTGCAAGGTTTTCGCTCCAACTTCCCGTAGCCAATAATACGGCATCTGCTTCATAAGTTTTACCTTGTGAGGTTTGTACACCACATACGCTTCCCGTTTCATGTTCTAACAATTGGGCAACTTCACTATGTTCAATCACTTCTACACCCAGCTTTTGTAAATACAGCATCACGGCTTTTAATAATTCAGGGTTTCTAACCTGATACACATGCTGCCAATACAATGCTTCTTCAATATTAGTAGATAGGTTTGGCTCTATGTCCAAAGCTTGCTTTGATGTTAAACGCTGTATTCCCCAATCAAATTGATCCGACCAAGCTTGTGCTGCACTTTGGTGCTTGATTGTGTCATCTTCAAAACAAGGAATCAGCAAACCGCTTTTGATACGCTGAATATCATGCCCTGTTTCATTTTCCAATTCTGCTTGTAAATCAGGGTACAAATCAAGGCTAGCATTCACCAATTCCGTAAAACTATCGGGATACAACCACGGATGAATGGGGCATAAAATACCTGCCCCTGCCCACGATGACTCACGTGCAACCTTGCCTTTTTCCAGCACAGTAACATCCACACCCTGCTGCTTTAAACGCAAAGCCGTTAATAACCCAATCAAACCTGCACCAATGACCACTACTTTCATACTTAACCCATCAAACCCGAAATATCTTGCGCAGAAAAACCTGGGTATAAAGCATTGGTAAAATACAAACCATGTGCTGGCGCAGTTTGTGCCGCTGCAGACCGGTTTTTACCAGCTAGCAGCGTTTGCATATATTCTGGTTGCCAACGCCCAACACCTACAGCAACAAGCGAACCCACAATATTTCTCACCATGTGATATAAAAAAGCATCGGCTGCAACATCAATGGTAAACCAATGCCCATCCTGTTTTACTTTTAAAAACTTTAACTCACGTTCAGCTGAATTCGCCTGACAACCAGAAGCGCGAAATGTAGTAAAATCATGTTTACCCACAATAAAGGATGCAGCCTGATTCATCTTATCTACATCCAATGGTTGGAGTACCATCCATGCTTGCTTATTGTACAACACTGAACTAACTGGTCGGTTCCATATCTTATATTGATAATGCCGCTCAACACAATCAAACCGCGCATGAAAATCATCAGGCACAGCTTTAATACCATGCACCAAAACACCAACATCTCGCAGGTGAAAGTTTAAGCCTTTGATATAAGCGTGTGGACTATCTTGCCAACGTGATTTTACCACATCAGCATGAATCAACATATGCGTGGCATGTACGCCTGTATCGGTTCGACCTGCTGCTGCAAAGCATGGGTCTGCCTCACTACCTTCAATTTTAGTTATGGCTGCTTCCATAGCTTCTTGCACTGTAAATGCATTGTCCTGTCGTTGCCAGCCATGAAATTTTGCGCCATCAAACTCAATGACCATCGCCAAGCGTTGCCTTGGTACTACGGTCATAACCAGAGCCCTAGCAATGCAAGTATAGCCAATACGCCAAAGCCTAAATCTGAAGCCTCTACTTTAGATACTGTCTCATTTACTGGCAGCAACTTATCCACCTCATCATCCCAGTACTCCCACAAAAACTGTGCTTCATACCGCGAACTCTTTAATATAGATGATATGCTTTCAAACAATATATCAGGTAAGGCTAGCCACTTATGCTCTAAACCTTGCCAATACATGCGTTGCTTATGAAGCAACTGAGGAATCGTTGTGCGTAATCGCATGAGTAACAATAAACGGGGCACTAATGCTTGGCTTAAAGCTGGTGTTTTTTGTAATCCTTGTAAAAGGTATTTCATTTTCAACACCTGCATGACTAATAAAGCCGTAAAAAACATGCATGCAAGATTTAAACTTAATTCAAAAGATTGTTTTAATCCTTCAATACTTACAGGTAAACCCATGATATAAGTACCAGGTGTTAAAAAAGCATGCAGCAAAACAATAGGAACAAACAACCATACCAAAAGTCTAAAGCTCCGTGTAATGATTACCCAACTTTTACTTTGCAAATACAAAAGTCCAATCGTAAGTAGCGTGAATATGAATAACACACGATCATCTGCCATTACCGTGGCAAACAAAAACCATACAATTGCAAAAAGAAATCGGCAGAGCACTTACTTCTTAGGTTCTTCCTCATCAAGCAAACCTTTAAGGTCACTCATTAACCCATCTAATTCAGTGGTTTCTTCTCGGTCATCAGCCGCATTATTTTGCAACGACTCAATACTACTTTCAATATTTTTAAGTTCGCCTGTTGCGCTAAAAGCATCTTCCATAGGGTCGGATGATGCGTTCATCACCACTGTTTTATCGTTATCCAAGGCATCATTATCTACCTTTGTATTGGCAGCAGGCGTTTGTTGTGAACTCTTCTGTGTGCTATCTAATATAACAGTTGCATCAAAATCATCAGATGCTGGTTTAGAAGTTGAAATATCTTCAGGCTCTTCATCTAAGCTGATTTCTTGTAAATCAAAGTCATCTAAATCTAATTCTGTTGATGCTTCTGTGCTAACGTCATCATCGGCATCTGTTAACAAATCATCACCAATCATGTCTAGCCCTTCCAAATCAACATCAACTTCCGATGTTAACTCTTCTTCGATAGCTTTTACTTCATCTAGTGCTGAATCTGCATCATCTGAAAAACCAGATAAGTCCAATGAAATACTATCTAAGTCTTCTAAAGGTTCCGCATCACTGTTTTGTGCTGGAGAGTCATCCAAAGATAACACATCAATATCTGAACCTTGTATTTCAGCTATATCATCATTGGATATATCTGAAGCCAAACTACTCTCTTCAGCATCACTCAGTAGTGCATTAGCCGCTTCAAATGGATCATCCACATCTGCAGGAATCTCTACTGCAGTGGCGTTTGCTTCTTCTTCGGCTTGTATCCGTGCTTGTTCTGCTTGCCTATCATTGATTACATCATTCGTGCCAGCTTTCACCTCTTCCGACGAAACAACCAAGGTTTCACCTGTTGTTTGCACAGCCGATGTACTTTCTAAGTCAACTTCACTAAGTAAACTCTCAGAGCTATCAGTCTCATCAAAATCAATACCAAAGTCCTCTAAGTCAATACTTTTCTCCATATCGGCGAGATCGCTGTTTGCTTCATCAGCATCACTTGCACCCATTTCACTAAAGTCAAAATCTACTTCAATATCATCTGCACTTGCTCCATCATCTGCTGACTCAGTTGCCTCTGTAGAAGAATCATCCAAGAAATCACCAAAATCAATAGAGCCAGTATCCAATGCTTCATCTGCCATCACATCACTTGTTTGACCTGCTTCACTATCTGATGTATCTGTAGCAACACTAGCGTCTAAGCTTACTTCATCTGCTGTTAAGTCACCAAAGTCCAGTTCACCTGTATCCAGAGCTTCGATACTCATAGCATCTTCTAAGCCATCTTCTTGCGGTTTACTCTCTTCTTGTACCTTTCCCTTCGTATCTGTTCCTTCAACATCCAAGTCACCAAAATCCAACTCACCTGTATCCAGAGCTACATCTTCCATCACATCTTCCTGTGCAGGATCAGCCTTATCATTATCTTCAGTAATACCTAGGTCACCTAAATCCAAATCACCCGTGTTAGAGTCTTGCACATCACCAATGGCATCTTCATCACCAAGATTTATTGAGTCTATGCCTGTGTCATCGGCATTCTCACCTGTATCTGTTTCACCAAAATCAATACCTGCAAAGTCAATATCAGCACCCAAATCAACACCAGCGTCTTCTTCAACTTCACCAAAGTCCATCTTACCTGTATCAAGCAACTCTGGCTCCATCACATCTGCAGACTTATTATCTGAAACAGCCGCTGCAGTGTCGGGTGAATCAAATTGAATCGAACCAAAATCTACAATCCCCGTATCTTCACCAGTAAAAGCTTCATCCTTTAATGCAGAAATTTCAGATTTAGGCTCAGTGTTATTACTTGCTGCCTCAGATGCAGAGTCAGTCAACAAACCTTCAAATGTTGCCAACGCAGAACCTGCCAATACAGCTTTGGCCGCACTAAGGGCAGCCTCTTCGCCTTCAGGATTGTTACGCATACGTAAAATTTGCACAAGTTTGGCATGTGCTGCAGCATCTTGATTGTCTAACTTCAATGCCATACGCACTTGTTTCTCTGCTTCGTCTTCCATGCCGTAGCGCAAATAAACATCAGCTTCTTCAAGGTAGTTTACACTAGGGTCTGGCGTTTCTCCTGCGTCTGCATCAAAAGCTTCCATCTCTCCTGTTTCATCATCAGTAAAGTCTGGAATTTCCTCTAAAGGCTCATCACTATTCAGATCACCTTCACTTGTAGCCTGCTCCTCAGGCAAGTCTGAAGGCATTTCAAAATCATCAGCATCCATTAACTTGGTTACATCTTGATCATCAAATGGTTCATCCGTCGTTGGCTCATCTGCAGCTTCGTCAAACATCGCTTCTTTTGGTGCAACTTGTTCTGCTGGATGTTTGGGTGCACGGCGTAACAACATCACCACAGCCCCAATAAGCCCAAGTACTAATAAACCAAGCCCTGCCAGTGCATACATAAGCCAATCAGAAGCACTTTGATCTTCATTCACCTTGGCTTTCTCTAATTGACCTTTTAAGCGAGATATAACAATTTCTAAACGTTTGTTTTGTGCTTCCAAGGCCGCTGCATCCGCACTAACCGCAGTTTCACTAGCTTTTTTCTCGGCTGCTTGCAAACGTTCTTCCAATGCCGACATTTTATTTTGCAATGATGAAAGCTCACTATCTTTTTGTGCAATCAATTGCTCTGCTGCAATCAATTTTGCAGAAGCCTCTTGATTAACGGCACTGGTCTGTGGTTGAACTTCTTCGGCTTGCAATGGTTTCTTTGTTTTTTCTGGTGCAAGCATAGGTGCGCTCGCAACACCTGAAGCCTTTTGACCAATACGCACACGGCGGGTATAACGATGCTTTTGTGCATCTGCAACGGCAGCATATTTGGGCTGTTTGGTCATATTTTTCCAAATTTTATTTTGTTCGCTAATCACTTGCTTAGCATATGCAGCAGAAACTTGTTCTACTTCTTCAGCCGCAGGCACATCCAAATACGAGCCTGCTTTAATAAGGTTGATATTACCTTTATCAAACTTATCCTTGTTCTTTTCAAATAGAGCAACCATCACTTGTTGATTGGTAAACCTATCATCTAGGCGCAAACGTTTGGCAACCACAGTAATAGTATCACCATAAACCATAGGTCCATAACGTGATGTGCGTGCCCAACCTGAATATGGTTTAAAATTATTTTCTACTGTTTGTTCAGTTGAATTGTCTTCAACAGGCTCTACAAAAGCAGTTTTCGCACCCTGTGGCACTTTGGTAATAAATGCATCAGAAGTTTCGGGCTGGACTGTTGCTGCATTTACAGGAGCTGCGACTGCTTTAGGTGATTCCACCTCTTGCATACTTTCAATTGCAGCAGACTCCAAAAAAACAGGCAGTTTTTTGTAATGGGTTGAACGCCCATAACGTACTTTAAGCACCAAATTGAAGAAAGCTGTATCAATAGGGGCTTCTGAAGTGAGCTTAACGCGCGCACCTCGTTCATCTTTGACAACATCCGTACGGATTTGGTTAATCACTTGATCACGATAGACTTCAAGAATTCTATAGTCTGACGAAGAACCTAAATCAACAGAAATTTTAGAAAGTGTTTCCTTTCCATCCAAGCGAAGTGGCACTTCGGCGTAAAAAGGTTCGCCAATATGGCTAGCCACATCAATACGCTCAAATGATACTGCTCCCACACTTTGAATGCCGAATAAAAACACCAACACAAAGCTTGAAAAAACATGCATAGCTCGCTGAAGCATGCCTGCCTCCTATCCCTCAGATGAATAAATAAGAGGTTACCCTTTTATTTCATCATCGAATTAAAATTTCTGCTATCTGCACAGCATTTAGAGCCGCACCTTTACGCACATTATCGGCTACGACCCATAAGTGCAAGGAATTTCTGAAAGAATTGTCATTGCGAATACGACTAACCCACACTGAATCTGTGCCTGCAGCCTCTGAAGGCATGGCATAATCTTCAGTTGCAGGATCATCTACAACACAAATACCATCTGCATCTGCAAGCAGGTCTCTCGCCCTATCTGCATCCATATCCGCAGCAAAAGTTATGTTCACCGCTTCAGAGTGACCATAAAACACCGGCACGCGTACTGTAGTCGCAGTTACTGCAATATTTGCACCCATAATCTTCACAGTTTCATCCATCATCTTCCGTTCTTCTTTGGTATAGCCGTCATCCATGAAAACGTCAATCTGCGGTATAACATTAAATGCAATACGCGCAGGAAAAACATCCACTTCTGCCTCTTTCCCCTGCAATAGTGCTGCCGTTTGTTTTGCCAGCTCATCCATGGCTACACCACCTGCACCAGACACTGCCTGATAAGTTGATACATTTACCCGCTCAATCGGCACTACATCATGCAAAGGTTTGAGTGCCACAACCATTTGTATGGTTGAGCAGTTTGGGTTGGCAATGATACGATTATACCGCGCCATCTCCAGTGCTTCAGGGTTCACTTCTGGTACCACCAAAGCAATGTCTTCATCCATGCGCCAGGCACTGGAATTATCCACCACAAAACACCCTGCCTCAGCAAACTTTGGCGCATACTCCTTGGAAGTCCCACCACCAGCAGAAAACAAAGCAATATCGACACCTTCAGGCTCAAATGTTGCCAAGTCCTGAACAACCACATCTTTACCTAAAAAACTTACTTTTGACCCTGCACTGCGACTTGAAGCCAAAGGAATCATTTTTGATACTGGAAACTTACGCTGCTCCAAAATCTCCAACATGGTTTGACCCACCGCACCTGTAGCTCCAACCACAGCCACCACATAACCTTCTTCTTTTTCTGGTAAAAACCTTTCCATATCATTCATGCCAATTTCTCCAATGCCACACATACCGCATCACCCATAGCTGAACATGTCACAGGTGTTTGTCCATCTGCTAAATCCACGGTGCGCACACCTGCATCCAAAGTATTTTCTACAGCTTGCTCAACTTTCTCTGCCAAATCCGCACGATTCAATGAAAAACGCAACATCATCGCTACCGATAAAATCGTTGCCAGTGGATTAGCTTTGTCTTCCCCCGCAATATCAGGGGCAGAGCCATGAATAGGTTCATACATAGCAAAATCTTCACCAATCGAAGCCGAAGGTAACATACCAATAGAACCTGTAAGCATAGATGCTTCATCCGATAAAATATCACCAAACAAATTGCCCGTCACAATCACATCAAATTGTTTAGGGTTGCGAATCAATTGCATAGCTGCATTATCCACATACATATGTGACAATTCCACATCTGAAAATTCAGCTTGATGCACCTCTGTCACAATCTCACGCCATAATTCGGATACTTCCAACACATTGGCTTTTTCAACACTGCATACTTTGTTGGAACGTAAACGTGCAGCCTCAAAAGCTTTACGCGCAATACGGCGCACTTCAGATTCGCGGTAACGCATAGTATTATAACCACTACGCTCACCCTTGTATTCTTCAAAACCACGCGGCTGACCAAAGTAAATACCCGAGACCAACTCACGCACCACCAAAATATCCACACCCTGTACCACGTCTGGTTTTAAGGTTGATGCTTTCAACAATTGGTCAAACACCTTGGTCGGACGATAATTGGCATACAAACCCAAGTCTTCACGAATACGCAGCAAACCAGCTTCAGGGCGCAAAGGTTTATCCAAAGCTTCCCATTTCGGGCCACCCACCGCACCCAAAAGCACAGCATCAGAAGATTTAACCAAAGCTTGCGTAGATGCAGGGTATGGGTCTTGTTCTGCATCATAAGCCGCACCACCAATGGTCGCCTCTTGCCACGTTGCATTCAAATCAAATTTTTGGTTCAACACGTCCAGCACTTTTAATGCTTCTCTGACAATCTCTGAACCAATACCATCACCAGGTAACACAGCAATTTTTAATGACATGACTTTCCACCTTATCGACACACAACGACTTGCATGAACTTTATTAATAACAGCCTAAAATTTGGTCGCGCATGTTATGGTGAATAAGCAACAAGCGCAAATATTAGACACTAAACTTGATTGAAACCGCTTATGGCGTACCATCGCATTTTTAAAACATCATGTTTAAACTAGAAAACAACAAAAAAGGGGCAGCTTTTATCATGGATGCAAATGCAGTAACCCAAGCCATACGTGATGGCAAATCCATTGCAGGTCAAGATTTATCGGGTTTAAACTTAGACAATATCAATTTATCAGGTGCAGACCTTACAGGGTGCAACTTCAACAAAACAAGCCTAAAAAACGCCAATTTAAGTAAAGCAAAACTTATCAACTGCGACTTGCGACTTGCCGACTTAAGCAGGGCAAACCTATTTCATGCTGATTTAACAGGTGCCAAACTGCGTCGCGCCAATTTAACCGGTAGCATTCGCATGGGCTGCACAGTCAAAAGATATGCGCTCAAAGGTGCATATCTTGCAGGCGAAGTCGCCTACCTTGAGGATTAAACCATGAGCTTCAATAATGTTCACGCCATGCCTGGCGCATTTCCATTACACCAAGATAAAAGTTATATTTCAGAAAGTGAGTGGGTGATATGGAAGTTATTATGCCGACCACTTAGCAGCTTGCCTGAAAGTACACCCGAAGATCTGTCGCAAGCCACAGGTGGACAAATCAGCGTGCAACGTTGCGATGAATTGATTCGTATTGCCAATATTGCAACTTTATCTGGGCTAGGCACATGGATAGCCCGCCTTTTGGCTGAAACGGGTTATGATGTACACGATGTTTGCGATAAACCAGCCAATGTTTTGCTCGATGGCATCAATAAACGCATGGGCTACGCATTATGTAATGATGCCACTGTTCGCGCCTTTGAACAATTACAGCTACAATGGCGTGGTGAAGAAAAGCAATTAAAAAAATCAGGGCAAGCGGAGTAAGCACAAGTGAAAGAACGTATTCTTATTACAGGTGGCTCAGGTTTTATTGGCTCTAACCTTGCAGCTGCATTATTAAAACGTGGCA
>JALWRX010000056.1 GCA_027080505.1 Ghiorsea sp. | reverse complement strand
GTTCAGCGCGCCTTTTGTTTGATGTTTTGGGTGATGTATGGGTCATTGAACGCAATATTTTCCTAAAAAATGACTTGCTTAAGCATCCTAAACGCTTAAAGAAATTAAGGTTTCAGCAGCAGAAACGTATTGACCGTATTAAAGCTAGTGCGCAAGATAATCCAAGAGCGACACGCGTAGCTTGTTCCACAGAGCGTATGCTGGAAGATTTTTATGCATGGTTTGAGAATGAGCCCAAACGCAGACGTAAAGCCAAACGTGCTTTTTCCAAGTTTACCCATAAGAATAATATTCACTTTGATGCTTTTACTTTAAGTCATCACGCAACCGATGCCACAGACTGGCGTTCACATTTGCCATTTTGTGTATTAACACCAGATACGGCTGAAGAAATACCAGGTTTAATTCGTGCGATTCAACAACAAGATTTGGTGGTGATTCCGCGCGGTGGTGGTACAGGTTTATGTGGCGGTTCTGTGCCGTTGTCCAATCATGCGGTGATCATCAATGTAGAAAAGTTTGACAAGATTGGAAAAGTTGAAACTAGAAATATTGGTGATAAAGGTGAAGTTGCCACCATCACGGCGCAAGCGGGTGCGGTGACAGGCAAAGTCATGGATGCATCCAAGCCGCACATCTTTGCCACCGATCCAACCAGCCTTTGGGCATGTACCATTGGTGGTAATGTTGCTTCCAATGCTGGTGGTAAACATGCAGTGATTTGGGGTACATGTGTTGATAACTTATTAAGCTGGAAAATGGTAACCCCTGATGGACACTGGTTATTGGTGGAACGCATCAATCACAATATGGGTAAACTGCATGACGAAGCCCAAATACATTTCAAAATCACCAAAACATCTTCGATTGATGGAACAGTCATATCTGAAGAAAACTTGGATTTACCAGGGCATATTTTCCGTAAAGAGGGTTTAGGTAAAGATGTGACGCGTAAAGCCATGGGTGGTTTACCAGGTGTACAAAAAGAAGGTACAGATGGTTTTATTGTTGAAGCTACCTTTATTTTACACCGTGCTTATGATGTAACGCGTACAGTGTGTTGTGAGTTTTTTGGACAAAAACTGGATGATGCAACCCAAGCTTTGGTAAATATTAAAAACCATGTGGATGTACAAGAAACTGTATTTCTTGAAGGTTTTGAACATTTTGATGAGAAATATGTTAAAGCCATCAATTATGTGAGTAAATCTACACGCCGTGAACGCCCTAGAGTGGTGTTATTGATAGATGTATCTGGTGATGATGACAAAGCTGTGGCACAAGCTTGTTCTGATATTTGTCGCTTGGCATCTGAAGGTAATGGTGAAGGTTTTGTCGCTATTTCTAAAGAAGATAGAGGGCGTTTCTGGGGCGATAGAGGGCGAATGGCTGCCATTGCTAAACACACAAGAGCCTTCAAAATGAATGAAGATGTGGTGATTCCATTGCCACGTTTATCGGAATACAATGATTATGTAGAGTTTCTTAATATTGAAAACTCCATAAGCAATAAGATTGATATTATTGATGCTTTGTCTGAATATTTTGAAACCACAAAAGCCTCTCTGGATTCAGATAATCAGTTGATTCGCCAAGAATTAAACCTTGAAGATGATATGTATTTGGCTGAAAAGTTAGATAGCTGTGTGGCGGTTATCAAACAAGCAAGGCAAAAATGGTGTGATTTATGCAAGGGTTTAAAAGAACCTGCATCCAACTATGCACAATATTTTACGGATATAGACTTATTGGAAGATGATACTGTTTTTGGTGTGATTCAGCGTGGTGATTTGCGCATTTCATACCGCGAAGAAGTTGAAAAACCATTGCTTGAGCATTTGCGTGGTAATGAAACCTTAGAAAATAAAATTAAAGCTATTCATCAGCAGGTATTATCTGGTCGTGTGGTTGTTGCGACCCATATGCATGCTGGTGATGGTAATGTGCATACCAATATTCCAGTCAACTCTAATGATTATATGATGATGCGTAGAGCGCACCATGTGGTTGAAAAAGTCATGCGTAAAGCTGAAGAGCTTGGTGGTGTGATTTCAGGTGAACATGGTATTGGTATTACCAAATTGGAATACTTAAATGATGAAGTATTGTCAGAAACTGCCGCATATTTAAAAGAAGCTGACCCTGAGGACTTATTTAATCGTGGAAAATTGCAGCCGGGATTAGACTTAAGCTTAACTTATACCCCAAGTTTTAATCTTTTAGAACATGAATCTGTGATTATGGAAGCGGCTGATTTAACTGAGCTTTCGGAAGAGATTTCACCATGTTTGCGTTGTGGTAAGTGTAAACCAGTGTGTAACACGCATTTTCCGCGTGCCAATATGTTGTATTCACCGCGCAATAAGATTCAAGCATCGGGTGCAATTATTGAAGCCTTTTTGTATGAGTCGCAAACAGGTGCGGGCATTTCTTTTGAGCAGTTTGAAGGATTGCAAGATGTGGCTAGCCACTGCACGATTTGTCACAAATGTGAAGCACCGTGCCCTGTAGATATTGATTTTGGTGCGGTCACTGAAAAAATGCGCGCTTTGCTTAAAGACAAAGGACAAGCCCGTTTTAACATTGTTTCTAAGCTGTCTTTGATGTTTTTGGTGATTCAAAACCCTGATTTAGTCAAGATTGTACGCGAAGTGGGTATTCGTTGGAGTTATAAAGGGCATCAATGGTTACATAAAGCAGCGAAACTGATGGGTGTGATTAAAGATAAGCCTGCGGCAACGCGTAACTTGGATGGAATTGAGGCACAAATTATTAATTTTGTAGAGCGGCCTTTGCCTACATTGCCACTCAGAACATCACGTCAAATTTTGGGCATTGAATCACGTGATAAAAATATGATTCCTATTTTGCGTGATGCCAATAAAGCCAATGGTAGGGCAGTGTTTTATTTTCCAGGTTGTGGTTCCGAACGTTTGTTTTCACAAGTGGGTATAGCAACCCAAGCAGCACTCTTTGACCTAGGTGTGAATGTCGTGCTTCCACCATCATATTTGTGTTGTGGTTACCCCAGTACGGCGGGTGGTGATCATGAGCAAGGGGATCAGATTACGTATGATAATAGGGTGCTGTTTCACCGCTTAAAAAATGCACTTTCTTACCTTGATTTTGAGGCAGTCGTTATTTCTTGTGGTACATGTTATGACCAATTAACCAAGTATTATTTGGAAGAAATTTTTCCTGATGCACCATTGATTGATATTCATGAGTATTTAATGACGCAAGGGGTGAGTGTAGATCATGTGCAAGGTGTACAGTATATGTATCATGAACCTTGTCATAATCCACTCAAACGCCATGGTTCTGAAACGGTGATTTCGTCCTTGTTGAATAAACAGTCTGTGGAAAGTGAAGAGTGTTGTGCTGAAGCAGGTACATTGGCTGCGGCATATCCAGCTATTTCAGGGAAGATTCGCGCTCGCAAAGAAGAAAAAATGGCAGAAGCCAGTGAGAAGTTAGCCTTGTTGGGTGATGAACAACAAAAAATTCTGACTTCTTGTCCCGCATGTTTGCAAGGTTTATCACGTTTGGAAGAAAGCTCTGGCGTGGATGCGGATTATATCGTGGTGGAACTGATGAAACAGTTGCATGGCGATGATTGGCAGAAAATATTTGTGCAGCGCATTAAAGACGGTGGAATTGAACGTGTATTGATGTAGGTGTTATGCATTTAAATGTAAAAAAGACACCCTAAGGCGTCTTTTTTAAGTCTTACTTGTGAGTATTGATGATTAACCAAGTGTATTGTTAATGGTGCTGTTGATTTTTTGTTTTTTTGCGGCGGTTATGAGTTGTTCTTCAAGGCTTTCTAAAATTTCACAAACATCATCAGAGGTAGATTGCAAACGTTTAAAAAGAACTTGTGCTTCTTTGATTTGCTCAGCTTTGGCTTTTTTAGCTTTGCCAAATAGTTTTCCCCATGCTGATACATCGGGTTCTTCAAATAATAGCTTAAAGATTTGCATATAAGTACGATGTAAATTGTCATGAGGTTTTTCCATAGCTTTGTATGCGGGTAGTTTCCTTAAAGCTTGTCCTGAACCATAATACCATTTACCAAAGACGCAGTCTGTAGGCAACATAGGAATATGTTCCTTGTCCACATTCATTCCTTCAATCAAAGCCTCAGCGCGTGCTACCCAAGCTTTATGTGCGGCACGTGCATTTCTAAGCTGTTCAACGGCATCTGATAGTTTCATGTTCTTCCCCTCTGTACTACGCAAGCTTGTTTTACACCAAGCAAGAGCGCAAATCTAAAGCTGTTGTCACATAATAAAAGTAAAAAAATCACATGTGTGTAGAAATATGTTTTTTCTTTGCAGGAGGCTTAATGTGTAATCTGGTTTTGTAATAGCCTAAAGAACTGATAACCTTGCCCTTATGAAACAACTTACCTCTGCACATATAGAAATTCTTAAACAACTAAAACAACGCATCCTTTTGCTTGATGGTGCCATGGGTACCATGATTCAGGCCTATAAACTGGAAGAAGCCGATTATCGTGGCAAGCGCTTTGCCGATTGGCCAAGCGAGCTTAAAGGCAATAATGACCTTCTTTCTTTAACCCAGCCGCAGATTATTAAAGATATTCACACAGCATATTTGGATGCAGGGGCGGATATTCTAGAAACCAATACCTTTAATTCCAATGTACCTTCCATGGCTGATTATGGTATGGAAGAGCTTGTCTATGAGATGAATGTAGCGGGTGCCAAGCTAGCGCGTGAAGCTTGTGATGCGGCTAGTACACCTGAAAAACCACGTTTTGTTGCTGGTGTGATTGGTCCCACATCACGTACTGCATCCATTTCCCCTGATGTGAATGACCCAGGCTTTAGAAATGTGACTTTCATGGAACTTGTAGAGACCTACAAGGTTGCCACCAAAGGTTTGGTGGATGGTGGCGCGGACATTATTTTGATTGAGACTATCTTTGATGTGCTTAATGCCAAAGCAGCAATTTATGCGGTCAAAGAAGCTTTTGAAGAGCTTGGTATAGAGCTTCCAATTATGATTTCAGGCACGATTACTGATGCTTCTGGGCGTACATTATCAGGACAAACAGCCACCGCTTTTTACAACTCTATGGCTCATGCCGAACCCATCTCGATTGGGTTAAACTGTGCGCTTGGCGCAGGGGAATTACGCCAATATATTGAAGAGTTATCCAATACTTCTTCATGTTATATCAACGCACATCCCAATGCGGGATTGCCCAATGCTATGGGTGGTTATGATGAAACACCAGAGGAAATGGCTGCCGAGATTGGTGAGTGGGCGAAATCTGGTTTTTTAAATATCATTGGTGGTTGTTGTGGTACTTCGCCTGAGCATATCAAAGCTATGGCAAAGGCTGTGGAAGGCGTTGCGCCACGTGTGATTCCCGATGTACCTGTACAGTGTCGTTTATCGGGGCTTGAGCCACTGAATATTGGCAAGGATTCTTTGTTTGTAAATGTAGGTGAGCGTGCCAATGTTACGGGTTCTGCGAAGTTTAAACGGTTGGTGATGGAAGGTGACTATGATACCGCCTTGGATATTTGCCGCGAACAAGTGGAAAACGGTGCGCAAATTATTGATG
>JALWRX010000055.1 GCA_027080505.1 Ghiorsea sp. | reverse complement strand
GCAACACTTTTACTACTTTTTGAAGGAATGTGAGTGGCGTTTTAACTACTCTAATCCAAAACAGCAATTATCTATGTTAAAACAATGGGTTACAAAGAATAATGCCTAGTTATCTGGGACAGCCCCATATTTTTTTATCACTTGGGATGCTAAACTACCTTATGGGTGCAAAATATTTACTTTTAAATCAAGGTCTATGCCTTCGCAAGATGTGTTTCGTTCATCAGGTAAACCTTGTATGAAATTTACACACAAATCAGGAGCAACAAAAACATGATTAAACATATTGTGATGTGGACATTACAAGATAAGAATGATGCCCCCATGGTTAAGAAAACTTTGGAAGACTTAAAAGGCAAAGTACCCAGCATTATAGACATAGAAGTTGGTATTGATTTTAGTGCTACCGATGCTTCTGCAGATGTGGTATTGTATTCTACATTTGAAAATCGTGATGACCTTAACGCCTACGTTGCACATCCCGACCACCAAGCGGTGATTCCGATGATGCAGCGTGTAACTACATCACGTAAGGTGGTGGATTATGAAATTTAATCTTTTATTGCTCTGCATATTCGCTTGTGCCAACGCGGCATGGGCTGAAGACTTTAACTTGCGCGAAGAACTTAACCCCAAGGTAGAAAATGACCAAGTTGAAGTCCGCACCTATAAACATGAGGGCGATAATGCCACTATCACCGAATACCGCTCAGGTGGTAAGGTTTGGATGATTAAAGTACAACCTGCTGGCGGCTTTCCACCCTATTACCTCTATGATGATGAAGGTACTGGGGTATTTAAACGACGTGTTGCAGGCAATGAAATGCCCAAACCACCGATGTGGGTTATCAAACGTTTTTAATGGAAAAACACCTTCAGCCTCCCGTACAATTGGTGCTCATCACCGACAGCAAACGCTTTGATAACCAACAAGCCATGTTGGATTGTATTGAGCAAGCTATGCAAGGTGGCGTAGATACTATTATTTTACGCGAGAAACATCTGGATTCCGCCAAACTATTAAGTTTGGCTTCCAAGATGCGCATATTGACCAAAAACCAACCTGTACGTTTCATTGTGCATAGTCATGCCGATATTGCCAAAGCCGTCGAAGCTGATGGTGTGCATGTGGATGCACAATCCATTCAAGAAATCAAACAAATCAAACAATGGCTGAACGGTGACTACCTTGTTTCAGCTTCATGTCATAATGAAGAAGAGCTCAAACATGCTGAAAGCCAAGGCGCAGACTTTTGTTTCTTATCACCTGTGTTTCCTACACTGTCGCACCCAGGTGCACCATGCTTGGGTGCAGAAAAGTTTCTCACACTTGCATCCAGCGTAAACATACCAGTCATTGCATTAGGTGGTATTGAGCCTGATGTGCTTGAGCAATTACAAGGTCATGGTGTTGCCACCATGGGAGGCATTTTAAATGCAACTCACCCCAAACAAGCTGCCCAAGCATTACACTTCAATAAGGAAAACCTGTTAAGCTAAAGCGTAATAACTTGTTATAAATCCTCTCTATGATTAAATACAATGATAAATATATGCGTGGTGAAGACTAAAAAGAATCTCTAACCGCAGAGCACGCAAAGCTACGCAGAGTTTTTATGTCATCCCGAACGAAATTGAGGAATCTTTAAGATTTCTCGACGAGCTCGAAATGACAAAGCAGAAACAACTACAACCATTATCCCCCCCCTGCTATAGCTGTGTTGAGATGGTTGGCAAAAGAGGGGAAGAAGCAGAATATTCTAATTTTGCGCCCGCTTTTGCTAAACATCGAAGAAATACACAGCTATTAAGGGGCAACTTTTTGGTTCGTTTTTGGCTGCTCAAAAATGAACATAAAACTTAACCGCAGTACCCGCAAGGGGCAGGCTTTTATATTTTGAACCACAGAGGCACAGAGAACACAGAGGAATATAAATAAACCACGAAGTACACGAAGAAAAAGTGTCATTCTAAGCGTAGCCGAAGCATCTTTCTGTCATACCGACCAGCGTGGAGGTATCTCTAAAAGATTTCTCGACAAGCTCGAAATGACGAACAGAAGATGCTTTATAGACTACCAGCCTAGGGTCTGTTAACAGGCCCTAGCTTCTGATTTCGCCATGCCCCAGCACAATCCATTTTTGAGTGGTCAAACCCTCAAGCCCAACAGGACCACGCACATGCAACCTGTCGGTGGAAATACCGATTTCTGCACCCAAGCCATACTCAAAACCATCGGCAAAACGTGTGCTGGCATTCCACATCACCGATGCAGAATCAACACAGCGTAAAAACAACTGCCCAGTATCATAATCCGAAGTCACAATGGTTTCGGTATGCGCTGAGCTGTATGTTTCGATATGAGAAATAGCTTGCTGCACATCATCTACCACACGAATGGACAATACAGGCGCTAGATATTCGGTTGCCCAGTCTTCATCTGTCGCCGCAATCACAGCGTCACGCACAGCCTGAGTACGCGCGCAGCCTCGCACTTCAACACCCTTTTCAAGCAGTTGCTTAATGATTTCAGGCAAGCAATCCACAGCATCCTGATGCACCAATAAAGTTTCCATAGCATTGCACACACCATACCGATGCGTCTTGGCATTAAGTGCGATGTTTACCGCCATCTCTCTATCGGCTGCCGCATCAATATACACATGGCAAATACCATCCAGATGCTTAATCACGGGTACTTTAGCTTCAGCAGAAATCCGCTTGATTAAACCAGGGCCACCACGAGGAATAATCACATCCACATAGTTATCAGCCGTAATCAAAGCGCCCACCATAGCTCTGTCCGTGGTATCAATGAGTTGCACCACATTTTCATCCAAACCCGCTTCTGAGATTGCAGCACGCAAACATTTGGCAATGGCACGATTGGAATGAATGGCTTCCGAGCCACCTCTTAAAATACAAGCATTGCCCGATTTTAAGCACAAGGCTGCCGCATCTGCCGTTACATTGGGGCGGGATTCATAGATAATACCAATCACGCCTAAAGGTACACGCATATGCCCCACTTGAATACCTGATGGGCGATAAACCAAGTCTGAAATTGCGCCAACGGGGTCGGGCAATGCAGCAATTTGTTCCAAACCTTCTGCCATGGCCTCAACACGACCTTCATCCAAGGCCAAACGGTCTTTCAAGGCTGCTTCAAGGTTATTTTCATCTGCTGCTTGCATATCTTTGGCATTGGCTGCCAAAATATCATCCATATCGCTGCGAAAGTGTGCTGCTGCCAAGGTTAAGGCTTTATTCTTCTTGTTGGTATCCGCCATGCGCAGACTTGCTGCTGATTCCTTAGCTTGTTTACCCAATAAATTCATCATTGCACTCGTCATCTTTAACCCCTCACCACATCAAACTTCTATCATTTTTTAAATATGTTTTATGCTCTTGTAAAAGTTTAGCCAACTCATTTTCCATCACTAAAGCACGTTTCACCACATCGTCTTGAGCACGTTCAGGATGCACTACCAAATAGCCAAGCTCATGTTTTGAACTTCCACCATGATAAAGTTTGCTCGAAATTGGTTTACCCGTTTTATAATTTCTATTACTTGGGTAAAACAATGAAATTAAATCTCCTTTGTTTGCCCTTGCACCTATATCAAAACGTTTCATATTGATATTATCAATCAAAATAGGTTTCACAGTTTGTTCAAACGTTGCAATCAGCGTGACTAAATCTTGTTTAAATGACGAAAATGGCTGCTTATCATCAAGCTTTTCCATCTTACGCACAAACTTGCGCACCACTTTCTCACGTTTATATGCAGGCCAGTCACTCACCATGCTTTGTTTATATTTAGTATTTTTTTGAACTGAACTTTTCTTGAGTTCATGATGAGAAAATTTAATGCCATCCATATAAGCTAAGTGCATACGCCTAAATGCTGCCAATTCAACATCCATCCTTAATGCTTGTTTCACCCAGTCTTCTTCCTTCAACTGGGGAAAGTTCACAAACAAGCCTGCCTGAACCAAATTCTCGCCAAAAAGACTATCATCAATATCTTGCTGATAAGAAAAAATGCCCATAATTGGTTTTCGCGTTTTATGATTATATTTAGTGGCAAACATCAGCTTGGACAACTCAACTTTATTCATCCTAGCACCATTATCTTTGCGTTTAAGTTTAATATTATTAAGCAAAACGGGACGTACTTTATGTTTATAAGTATAAGTTAAATCTTCAATTTCACGTTTCAAAGCAAGCAAATCATCTGGGTTCTTATCTGAATTGACAGCACCTAAACCCTTGTCATCAAGCTTAGATAGCTTCTTAACAAAGTGTTTTACAATCCTATCCCGTTCATACTCATCAGCAACCACAGCCCTATCTTGTTTACTTTCAGCATATAAATGATCCATTGTTGTATAAACATCATATTCTGCGGCCCAAAGCCATGTAGAGCCCATAAACAACATTAGCAAACTAAAATAGCGCAACATACTCTCCTTTAACTCTTACTAACCATGACTAAGTTATCTCTATGCACCATACTTTTAAAGTCCACATAACCTAAAATAGCTTCAATGTTTCTACTATGTTTCCCTAAGAGTTTAAGCATATCTTCGCTATTATAATTTGTAAGCCCACGTGCTATCAGCATATCATCGTACCAAATTTCAACGCAGTCTCCTTTATCAAACTGCCCTTCAAGGCTTTGAATGTGTTCAAGCATGATACTATCACCACCATCCGCACCTTGTTTAAGCATCAGCTTCCCAGATACTGGAAGCAAATTGGCAATCCAATGCTGGTGCCAAGATTGCCTGTCATTATTACAGTAAAACACCGTGCCCACATCTTCACCACCCAAAAGTTTGAGTAGCTCACCTTGGCTTTGCCCATTGATAATCGCAGCAGTCACACCGCTTTGCGTAGCAATTTTCGCAGCATCTAACTTCGATTTCATGCCACCCGTACCAAAGCTAGAGCCAACATCTCCTGCCATATCCATAATATTTGTGGTTAATTGCGTAACATTCGATAAGCGCTTGGCATGGGTATCTTGTTGAGGGTTGCTTTCGAATAAACCATCCACATCCGTCATCATCACCATCAAATCCGCTTCCACCACTGTGCTCACCAATGCACCCAAAGCATCATTGTCGCCAAACTTAATCTCTTCAACCACCACCGTATCATTCTCATTTACAATGGGGACAACACCCGCCGCAAACAAGGTTTTACTGGTGTTACTGGCATTGATATAGCGTCTTCTGTGCCTCAAGTCATCCTTGGTGAGCAGCATTTGCGCTACCACCAAATCTTGTTCAGAAAAAGCTTGCTGATAGGCGTGCATGAGCAAAGGCTGACCAATGGCTGCCGCCGCTTGTTTTTCATGCACATTCAATTTTTTGTCCAACCAACCAAGCTGTACCCTTCCCAAAGCCACTGCACCTGAAGACACCAAACAAACTTGGATATTCTTATCCTGCAAAGCCTTAATATCTTTAGCCAAACGCTTGACCATGCTTGTGTTGATGCCATGCGCAGGGTCAGCAAGCAGCGAGCTGCCTACTTTGAGTACAATACGTTTAACTTGACCTAAATTATCGCGCTGCTTCATCATCATATATGGTTGGTTCCACCACGACTTCTGGCACTGCCAATCTTGTCGTTACTGGTTTTTCCTTTTCATCCTCATGTTCTTTTTCATAAGCTCGAATGCT
>JALWRX010000054.1:51211-66305 GCA_027080505.1 Ghiorsea sp. | reverse complement strand
TTTTCTGAAGGAACTGCGAGTATTCCTGCCTGCTCAACCATTGGTAGATTGGTGGCGTTTGGTTTTCTGATTGACGAATGATAGTTTGCATGACTGAATCCAGCGCACTTTCACAGTTTTACGATTGAAATACAATAGAAATACCACTGAAACAGAATAGGGAAATCATCATGTCTTCAAGTCAAAATACCACATTCGAGCTGATTCCAGCCATTGATTTAAAGCAAGGGCAGTGTGTTCGCCTCAAACAAGGGCGTATGGAAGATGCTACGGTTTACGGTAGCAATGCAGCTGAAATGGCGGCACATTGGCAGTCTTTGGGAGCCAAGCGGTTACATGTGGTTGATTTGGATGGTGCGTTTGCGGGTAAGCCTGCTAACCGTGAAGCCATCAAAGCTATTTGCGAAGTGATGGATATTCCTGTGCAGCTTGGTGGTGGTTTAAGAGATTTAAGTATGATTGAAGGCATGCTCAACCTTGGTATTGATAGAGTGATTCTTGGCTCCATTGCCATTGCAGACCCAAACATTGTAAAAGAAGCATGTGCTGCATTTCCCGACCAAGTGTGTGTGGGTATTGATGCCAAAGCGGGTATGGTGGCAGTGCATGGCTGGGATGATGTCACTGATGTAAAAGCTGTAGATTTAGCCAAACAATTTGAAGATGATGGTGTGGCAGCCATTATTTATACCGATATTGCTAGAGATGGTATGCTCTCTGGTCCCAATATTGAAGAGACAGCTAACCTTGCCAAAGCGATTTCAATTCCTGTGATTGTATCAGGTGGTGTGGCGAAGATGGATGATGTTTTGAATTGTGCCAAACATGTAGATGATGGTATTTGCGGTGCAATTACAGGGCGTGCCATTTATGAAAACACCATTGATTTCAAAAAAGCGATGGAGCTTCTATAAATGTTATCCAAGCGTATTATTCCTTGCCTTGATGTTGCCCATGGTCGTGTGGTTAAAGGCGTGCAGTTTGTTGATATTATTGATGCAGGCGACCCTGTGGAAGCTGCCATCAAATATGATGAGCAAGGTGCTGATGAATTAACCTTTTTGGATATTCGCGCCAGCCATGAAAGTCGTGATACGCTTTATCATATGGTCACCGAAGTTGCTGAACATGTGTTTATGCCGCTCACAGTGGGCGGTGGTGTCAAAGCACTTAAAGATATTGAAGGTTTATTGCATGCTGGTGCAGATAAAGTGTCGATTAACACCGCAGCGATTTTTAATCCTGAATTGGTCAAAGAAGCCGCCGAGCGCTTTGGTTCTTCAACAATTGTTGTTGCAGTTGATGCCAAGCGTGTAGATAACCACTGGGAATGTTTTACCCATGGTGGGCGTAAAGAAACGGGCATCAATGCCGTAGAATGGGCAAAACGTATGTCAGATTATGGTGCAGGCGAAATTCTTTTAACAAGTATGGATGCTGATGGTACCAAAGCAGGTTATGATATTCCGCTTACTCGTGCTGTATCCGATGCGATTTCAGCTAATGTGGTGGCATCAGGCGGCGTAGGTACGCTAGAGCATATGGCAGAAGGTTTAACGCAAGGTAAAGCTGATGCTGTGCTTGCAGCATCTATTTTTCACTTTGGTGAGTTTACCATTGCTGAAACCAAACAGTATTTAGCGGGTAAAGGTATTCCTGTACGTTTATAAGTCGAAAAACAATAGCGTTTCCCAAGAATGTTTGGTTACCCTTATATTTTTTTAGTCTATGGGTGCCACACTGGATGTTTATGCATCACTTTTTCAAATAGCGAGCTTTCTAGGTGAGTATTTAACCATGTTTGTAGTTTAGGATAGGGAGCTTTGTCAAACCATGCTTTATCTACAAAAGCAAATTGACGAATAAAGGGAAAAATAGCGAAATCGGCAAGCGTTGGTTGATTGCCAAATAAAAAGGTAAACTGGCACAACTGTTGTTCTAGTTTTTGAAGGAAAAACTCAGCTTGTAAACGATAATCATTTTGTGAATATTCTGGGAACCGGTCGGCATACTTGTATTTATCCAACCACTGTTTAAATGTGTTGTCATTGATGTCAATTAGGTCGAATGCTTGTTCTTTATGACTTAGCCAATCATCAGGGTCATGTTGTTGCAATGCCCAAAGCATGATCTCTAAGCTTTCATCAATGACTTGCTCATCTTCAAGAACCAATACAGGGACAGTGCCTTTGGGGGATACATCAAGCATGGCTTGAGGTTTGTTTTTTAACAGAATTTCTCGGTGTTCAAGTTGTATACCTGCATATATTAGTGCAAAACGCGCACGCATGGCATAAGGGCAGCGGCGGAAGGAATAAAGAATAGGTTTCATCTTGGGGAACTTCTAACACACGCAGAGTGTCTATCAAGTTGAATTATGGAAAGTAAGGGTAATGGATTTACATTATTTTTTTACAGTTTACCATATCAAGTTCAAAATGAAAAAGAGGGGGAGTTTTTTTATGAATAAATCTGTTTTAGCGACATCTGTGTTGCTTATAGGAATGCTTAGCACACCTGCGATGGCAGAGGAAGGTCGAGGGACTATTGGTTTAGCATCCAAGTCGATAAGCATTTCAACCACTTCAGGTTTTACCACAAACACCTATCAATGGGGCGGTATTGCTTTGGTTGGTGGTTATGATATTACGGATTCTATAGCGTTGCGTGGCTCATATTATACTTTGGTTGAGACAACAGACTCAAATAGTGAAATGAAGGGTTTTGATGCTGATGTGCGTTTTGGTCCGAATGGACTTGGTTTTACTTACTACGGTTCATTGGGCTATTTTAGTGATACTTGGAATGGTTCTACGAGCGGTGTTTCTCAAAGTTATAGTGGTGGAACATTGGGTGTTGGTATTGGTTATAATTGGGACAGCGTGAACTTGGATTGGAATATATTAAATATTCGTTCAAAATCAGATTACCCT
This sequence comes from Ghiorsea sp., assembly GCA_027080505.1. Classification (GTDB taxonomy): domain Bacteria; phylum Pseudomonadota; class Zetaproteobacteria; order Mariprofundales; family Mariprofundaceae; genus Ghiorsea. The sequence goes on along the minus strand of JALWRX010000054.1, from coordinate 63,372 downwards.
GCAACAACTGATTTGGTTGGCTCTGGTTCTTTAGGTCTATCTTATCGTTTTTAAGTAGTCATTAACGAAAGAAAAAAGGCAATCTATTTTATTACATAGGTTGCCTTTTTTTATGCCAAGACTTTAGAGTAGGGCATGGTTGAAAATGTAAAAGATATGTTGTTTGCTCAAAAAGATGCCGCGCCGTTTGCTTTTGATGCGGATGTAACACGTGTATTTGAGGATATGATTCAACGCTCTGTACCCGGTTATGGCTTGACGCTGCAGATGATTTCTGTGATTGCAGGGCTTTATGCTCAAGAAAACAGTAAAATATATGATTTGGGTTGTTCATTGGGCGCATCTACACTTGCCTTGGCGCATGGCATTAAGGTTGGTGGTGTGCAAATTATAGGGGTCGACAATTCGCAAGCTATGCTGGATAAATGTGCCGTTCATATCACCTCAAGCCCTGTGCCTGTGAAGCTTGAACATGGTGATATTCAGCATGTTAGATTTGAGGATGCATCTGTGGTTGTATTGAATTTTACGCTACAATTTATTGCCAAAGAGGAACGCTTAGCGTTGTTGCAACGTATTTATGCAGGTATGCGGCAGGGTGGGGTGTTGATTTTATCGGAAAAGGTGAGCTTTGCGGATGAATTTGTGCAAGATAAACATATTGCATTGCATGAGTCTTTTAAAAAAGCACAAGGTTATTCTGAGCTTGAAGTGAGCCGAAAACGCCAATCTTTAGAAAATGTGTTGATACCTGAACCTATTTCAGCGCATCATGCGCGCTTGCAGGCTGCTGGTTTTGCCAAGTCACAAACATGGTTTCAGTGTTTTAATTTTGTTTCGATGTTGGCGTATAAGACTGAAAAATAAAAAAAGTATGGTGAGGATATGATAAAAGGAATCAGGGAAGACATTCAAACAGCGTTTGAGCGTGACCCCGCAGCATGCTCTGTTTGGACAGTGCTCACTTGTTATCCAGGGCTTCATGCGATTTGGTTTTACCGTGTGGCTCATTCCTTTTGGCGTTTGGGCTTGCATTGGATAGCAAGGTTTATCATGCATATTGCCCGATGGCTCACAGGTATTGAAATTCACCCTGGAGCTACTATTGGGCGCAGGTTTTTTATTGACCACGGTATGGGTATTGTGATTGGTGAGACTACAGAAATTGAAGAAGATGTGACTTTGTATCATGGTGTTACATTGGGTGGTACGACATGGGTTGCAGAAAAACGACACCCCACCTTGCAAAAAGGCGTAGTTATTGGTGCGGGTGCGAAGATTTTAGGTCCTATTACCATTGGTGAGCAATCAAGGGTTGGCTCTAATTCTGTGGTGCTTAAAGATGTGCCTGCGCATAGTACTGTGGTTGGTATTCCAGGCTCTGTGGTAGGAAAAACGGATACCATGTTAGAAGATGGTAAAATTAATCTTGACCATCATTTGATGCCCAACCCCGTGGCAGAAGCCATTAAACATGTGTTGCAGATGGTGGATGATGTGAATGCCCGCGTGGATAATATCCAAGTCGATACTGAAAAATGCAGTGTAAAAGAACCACAACAAGAGAAAGATATAGCTAAAGACATGAAAAAAGAACATGATAAAATTCAGAAATTTTTGGATGGCGAAGGTATTTAATGAAGTTGAATTGTGATGTGTGCAAATTTGCTGATGACATTATAAATCTTGACGCTAAAGTGCGCCATCCTTATTGGAGGTTTATTTAAATGGCAACAGTTATTCGCTTACAACGTGGTGGACGCAAGAAGCGCCCTTTTTATGCAGTAGTCGTGATGGACTCACGCAATCGTCGTGATGGTGCGTTCATTGAAAAAGTGGGCTACTTCGACCCTTGTAAAGACCCAGAAGTGATTGAATTGGATATGGAAGCTATCAAGAAGTGGACCGATACAGGTGCGCAAGTATCTGATCGTGTTGCATATCTAATCAAACAATCTTCTAAAGCTTAGTTTGTTATACATTGGCGACATTCTTAACCCACATGGGTTGAAGGGTTCGCTTATTGTGTTTTCGCATACCCGGCCTGCTAACGCAGTTGCCGGGTATTTGCGTTGGTACATAGGCAAAGATGAATCCCAAGCCACAGCATATACAGTCGTGGATTGCCATCAGCATAAAAAACGTATTTTGGCTAAGCTTGAAGGCATTGAACACATCAATCAGGCAGAAGCTTTGAAGGGTATGAAGATTTTTGTGTCAGAAGATGAGGTGGAAATCGATGAAGATGAATACCTTTGGCAAGATTTAATAGGTTGCACAGTATTTGACCAAGATGGTCATAAGCTGGGTGAAGTTTCAGCTTTGCATGAATATGGTGCGCAAGATAATTTGGAAATCAAAACCACAGAAGGTATGGATGAATCGGGTGAGTGGTTATTACCCTTTATTGAGGATGTGATTGTGGAAGTAGATTTGGATGCACGAAAGATTCAAGTTGAATTGTTAGACGGAATGGACGCATGTTTTTCGCCCAAGTCTTAACTTTATTTCCTGAGTTTTTTGATTCACCATTAAGTTGCTCAATTCCTAAGCGTGCTATTGCCGATGGTGCAGTGTCTGTGGACTGCATTCAAATTCGTGATTTTGCCACAGGTAAACATCAAAACGTGGATGATGCGCCCTATGGTGGTGGACCAGGCATGCTAATGAAGGTAGAGCCTGTGGTGGCGGCCATTGCTGAAGCTCGCAAACGTCAGCCCAACACGCATGTGGTGATGCTAACACCTACAGGCAATAAATTTACCCAAGCCAAGGCGTTGGAATATATCGAAAAAGACAGTGTAACTTTATTGTGTGGGCGTTATGAAGGTTTTGATGAGCGCATTGTTGACTATGTGGATGAAGAATTATCTTTGGGTGATTATGTGTTGTCGGGTGGTGAGCCTGCGGCGATGTGTGTGTTGGATGCCATGATTCGTTTGTTGCCAGATGTGTTGGGTAGCCCTGAATCTGCGGTGCTGGATTCATTTACTGAAGATGGCATGTTGGATTGGCCGCATTACACTCGCCCTGAAGTGTTTGATGGTAAGGCTGTGCCTAAAGTTTTATTAAGTGGTGACCATGCCAAGATACAAGCTTGGCGCGAGGAACAAGCAAGGCTAAGAAGTTTAAAACGTAAGGCTAGTAAATAAGTAAGAGGACTTAAATATGCATTTGGGTGTAAATATCGACCATGTCGCCACATTAAGGCAAGCAAGGCTTACAACTTATCCTTGCCCTATCCAAGCTGCAAAAGACTGCTTAGAAGCAGGTGCAGATGGCATCACAGCACATTTGCGAGAAGACCGCCGTCATATCCAAGATAAAGACATGGAAATCCTTGCTGTCATGGCAAAAGCAGGTGAGTTGCACTTAAATATGGAAATGGCTGCGACCGATGAAATGGTCAATATTGCTTGCAAGCTTCAACCACAAGCCGTGTGTTTGGTGCCTGAAAGCCGTGAAGAGCTAACTACGGAAGGTGGCTTGGATGTTGCAGGGCATTTAGCACGTATGACAGATGTGGTGGCTCGCTTAAATGATGCAGGTTGTGCTGTATCAATGTTTATCGATCCAGATAGCAAACAAATTGATGCCAGTAAACAAGTTCAAGCAGCCGTTATTGAGTTGCATACAGGTCATTATGCCAATTTCGAAGGCGAACAACAGCAGGCAGAACTCAAAAGCATTCAACAAGCAGCCAAATATGCAGATGGTTTGGGTTTGATTGTTCATGCTGGTCATGGTTTAACTTTAAACAATATAAAACCTATGGTGCATATCCCTGAAATTATTGGGTTAAATATTGGTCATGCTATTGTTGCAGACGCTCTTTTTGTTGGAATGAAACAAGCAACAGCTAACTTTAAGGCTTTAATGCAACGATAAAATAACTTATCTTGCTGACCTCTTTGCGCATGAAAATAGATGGTTGACACATGAAACCTTGGCGATAAAGTTCGCCGCGTCTTAAACGACTATGTCCCCATCGTCTAGTCGGCCTAGGACACCGCCCTTTCACGGCGGCAACAGGGGTTCGAATCCCCTTGGGGATGCCAGTTAACCCCAGTTATGGAAACATAACTGGGGTTTATTTTTACCCTATCTCCATTCAGTTCAACATTTTTTATTGTAGATTGAAGCAAAGCCTTTTTCTTTTCTATGTCACCAGTTTGAAACGATTCTTTATAATCTTTAAGAAATTTTATGATTCCACTCTTGGAAACTATAGGTACGGCACTTGGCTTGGTACTTTGTTCCTGATTAATAAGACCTTCTAGTTCGACTCGTTCTTCTTCAAGCTCATCAAGTTTCGATAATAAGGGTCTTTGGTGTTTCACCTTTTGAAGTAGGGTGATAATTTCGTTGATTTGTTTTTCAACCTCTTTTATTTCTTTGTTAAGAGCAGTAATCTTGTTTGTTTCAGTAGTCTTTTGTGAATTCTTTTTTTTGATTTTATCCAAAAGTTCCATTATTGTGTTCTGGCTTAAAAGTTGTTCAAATAATGTACTAATAATTGCTTCTTCAATCGTTTCTTTTTTTATGCCCTTGTTCCCACACCTTTTTTGGCAACGGTAGTAGCCTGAATCACCTGACATATTCGCACCACAGCCACATTTAAAAATACCAGCGAGCAAGTAAGTACTTATCCGCCTTCGTTTTCTAGATGCTCGAGAAACTTCACGTTCTTTCAGAATTTGTTCTGCTTCATCCTCAGTAATCATGGCTTCATGAGTATTACGCTGAATGACCCACTCATCTCTATCTCTGTAGCGTTTTCCGCCTTTGTAAGAGCCATCAATAACTTCATTGTGTCTGTTCCATACCGTATGACCAGCATAAGTAAGTGCGCCTTCTTCTATATAGGTGAGAGAGGTTTTTGCAACTTTAAGCCCTAAGTTCCTAACTAACTGACTTCTTGATATACCCGCAAGCCGCCCTTCAAAATACTGTTTCATTTTATGGAAAGTTTTTGGGTCTGGTTTTAATGTGCTTTTAGTAATGATTTCACCGTCACGGGTGCCAACAACGGTCTTCTCTAACTTATAGCCAATGGGGGCGCTTCCACCTGAACGCCAGCCTTTAAGAACATTCTCGCGCATCCCTCTAAGGCCATCCATTTTGGACTTTTGTGAATGAAACTCGTCAAATATTTCCATCAATGATTCAAGGACAGTATCCATTAGTGGATCACCCTTTGGTAGCTTCATGAAAATTAAATCAATACCGTTCTTTTTTAATAGGTGCTTGTATAGTTGAGCATCATACATTCGTCGAGAAAACCTGCTGGTATCAAAGCAGTAAATGACTGAAAATCGGCATTCTTTAGATTTTACTTCTGCCATCATATCTTGAAAGGCTGGGCGGTTTGCTGTTTTTGCAGATTCTACTTTATCAACGAATTCATCTATAAGCACATTACCGTGATTTTTGATGTATCTTTCTAATTCGCGTCGTTGGGACTCAACGCTAACATCATGTTTGTCTTTACTTGATCTTAGGTAGATGACTGCGCGTTTTGCCATGTGATATAATCCTCAGTAATAAGTTGTAGCACTTTGGAATTGATTGCTAGTGGGGAAACGACTTCAGTTACGATGTTTCGCTGCCTACCCATGTTTAACATAAGTCCATTGCGTGCTCTATATGTTCTTTAGCTGCTTCATTGAGTCGGCATAAGACCTGTTCCTTATTATGTAAGTCTAATTTGATATTGATTCTTTGAACCCAAGCTGCCATGGCTTCTAGGTTGTTAGCTTCGTCTCCATTCCCAAAAATTAATACTAAATCACTATTATTGGGGATACTGAGAGATAGCATGATGTGTTTTGCAAAATTTCTATGGATTTTTGTTATTTGTTTCTTCATTTATAATCCTCCCTATTCTTAGTCGGTGGGTAGCATATTGGGTGTGCCTTAATTATTTGCCATTTGTTCAGGTTCATTATGCGCTCCTTTATCTTTAAATAAGATTCTAAGACGTATAATACCATTTAGAATGGCATTGTCAATAGAGGTATTGTATTTAGGGTTACATATTTCTTGTTTAGTATATGAAAATACTAGATAGTACGACTTAATAAGTGGTTTTGGAGGTTCAGAAGTGATTAAGTGTCACCTATCTCGCTTAATGGGCGAGCGACGAATTAATATTGCTGCACTCGCAAGGGAAACTGATTTAAATCGTAATACGATCACACTTTTATATAATGACACTGCCAAACGTATTGACTTGGATGCACTTGAACGAATATGTAAGCACCTAGACTGCAGAATAGAAGAGTTATTTGAGATCGTTGATTAAGTTTAGGTATTCTTCACAATTTCTGTAATAGATTTGACTTTTAACTTGGCTTGAGATGTGCGTGATTTCATTTTGGGCACAACTGCTGCAATACATTTTCCACTTAATACTCTTTGTCCTTCACTGTTTGAAATGCGTTGCATGGCATGTTTATGAATAGCGCTGTAAGAGTGAATATATGTTGAAAACATAACATCCTGCCCCGTATGCCCAATGAGCTTTGAGAATACGACTAAATCAGATGCATTGTGTGTGGGGATTTGATTTTCATTTGTTGTAAATAACTGGCGTAAACGGCTTTGGCACTCACCTTGGAACAGAGGATGATGCCCTTCAGTTAGGTCTGATGCAAAGTCAAAGTAACGGTTGGCATACCAGCGAAGCAAAAGCCAAGAGGCGAAAGAGTGACGCAAAGAATGATAAACAAATTTTACCCCCATGAACTGTTTCATCAGTTTAATTGTTTCATTTATAACGGAGCGTCCATTATATAGTGAGCGTGTTTTATGCGGGCCAAACAAGGGTATATTTTTTAGGATAATATTTCGGGATGAAGAATCTTTCTCTTTGAACTCTTCTAATCGTGTTTGGTAACACGTTTTTATCATATTACATGCAGAATTGGGTGCTAGAAGGTGAAAGGGGATGCGTCTGCGCGCGGCTGGTGACTTGCCTCTGAGAATTTCAATATAAATTTCATCGTTTTGTATTAACACGTTACTCAGCGTTAATTTTGATGCCTCTGAAGCACGTAATCCGCTATAAAATGCAAGGATTGCCAGTGCAGCTACAGTTTTAGCCTCTCGGATTTTATATTGATTTAGTTGTGAGATAAATGACTCAAATTGATATAACCCAATCAGTTCAAAACGGGTCGAACTTCCTACCCAGTCACCAGATGCAAATTGGATATTTACTTGGTCTATATATCCATTGGCTTGGGCAAATTGATAAACATTCCTATAAATAGATATTATAGCCTTTCTTCTTGTTGAGCCTAGTTTGGTTCTAGAAATTACTTTTTCAAAAGCTTGCTCATGGTCATCAGCTTCCCAGTCTGTTATATCATAACTGTCAGGAAAGGTGAGTAGCCCATTATAAAATACGCGGCTGAAATACTCTTCAATGGTTTGAGGGCTTATAGAGTGGTGCTGGATGTAATCACGAATCCACACTAAAGCTAAATAAAGTGCACTTGTTTGAGGAGGGTCAATTTCGAAAGCTTGTTCAATAGCTACATTAATTTCATCATTTGCGGTTGAAACCTGAATATCAGTGTGAATTTTTTTTGTAGTGATTTTCTTTAACCGACACACCAGTTGTTTCAAAACAGTTTTACTTGCCCCGCACCAGTCATCTTTAATGGGAGCATCTTCAAGGCTAGCCGTAAAAGGCTCACTTCTTAGTTTTATTTTAGGTTCGGGAGAATTGTTTTGAGGAAGTGTAGTCTGTGAAATTGAGAGGTGATGTGAAAGTGGTTTGCCATATAAGTTTAGCCTTGCTTCGATGGGGTGACTAACGGGTAACGGGTAACTATGTAGAGCATTAATGATAAAAGGCTCAACGCCTTGACTAAAAATTTTCATATAAGCAGTTCTCGAAAATGTTTTCCATGTAGGTGGGCAAGGTAGGTTGCAGCCAGTCTGTTTGCTGTGAATCTCTAACAGCAAAGCGTAATGTGAAGATAGGGTCTTTTGCATACGTTGTTTTCGTTTTTTGAACTTTGGTTCTGACTCACTGAAGAAAACATGGGCATTGGGACTACTTTCACTTTGGTGATGCAAAATGCTTTTAAGAATGAGAGACACAGGTGTTGGTAAGTGAATACGACAATAGCGATCTTCTCGGTCTTGGGGATGCACTTTGGATTTGATACTCTCTCCACCGTCGAGTATATCGCTCCACTTGAGTTGGCTAAGAATATTTGAAATCAGTGTTGACTGAAGCCCTATATATGATGCTAAGCAAAATCCAAACGCAAACATAGGTTCATTTTTTTGTTCAAATTGTTCTATGGACCATAAGTTCCAAAATGTATCTTCTAATGATTGGCAACCATCAAGCCAAGCAAATTCATTAGCTGTTGTTGGCAGTATGGAAGGTCGGGGCACAGTAATGGGTACAGGTGGGATTACTGTATCAATACCATATTCATCTTTGAGTTTAGTTAACACAAGAGCGACTTGTTTGAATACCTGACGATGATTTCGGTTGCGTTTTAGTTGGTGTTTGATGATATATTCTAATTCAACATCAGTAATCTTCCCGTTTGGTTTGATAAAGTCAGCTGCAGCCTGCAAAATGCTTTTGCGTTGGTACCCCCAAAATTTTGGCGATTCTTGTATAATTTTTTCCACATCAATCATAATCATCCTCCATGAGCGCTATAATTTTTATGTCTAACTTTGAAAACAACACGTTTATTTCGGAAGTTAGTAGGTTCAAGCTAAGTGCTGAACCTGTTGACCATGGTGCACTAAAATCTAACCCATCACGGTCATGGTTCATGAGTTCATCAAGAAGAATTTGTGGCACTTTACCAAGCAAGGTTGCTGCTATCGTGTGTTTGAAGGGGCTTATTCTTTCGGGTATACCTTCAGAAAATTTGGTGAAGTTATATTGGTTTAGGAGCTCATAAAACTTCTTGTTGTTTAGTCGAGTTGTTTCGATTAAACGTAAGTTGCTGTTGAAAGACAGTTTGATGGGTAAAGGGTTTGCTTGGGCATCGAACTTGATGGGGCATGTGATTCGATAATAGGAAGCCAACTCATTTAAATGTTGAATTGTTTTATGACACGCTTCTAACTGCAAGTTAAAAAGGTTTATTGTTGGGATATATTTACGTTCAATAGCAAAAATTGGGCTGGCTTTTTCAGAGCCCCATGCTTTTTCAAACGTTGTACTGTTTGCATATGAGGTTTTCGCGCCAAAGCGCCGTGCACAAAAGGATAGTTGTTCAATAATAAACAGCTGCAAATGCTGTAAGTTTACAAAGCTAATAAGGTGTTCTACCCTGCTTATACCATTGATATATTGGTGTTCTTGGCTCATAAGCTGTGTTGTTGAATAGATTTCATCGAGTGTTTTTTTGAGTTTGTGAAGAGACAGTGCATATGTTGAACCAATTTCATTTTTGGTGTTGGGCTTTGAAAATATTGGGGCCTTTTCACTTGTTTTGAAACCCAGTCTTCGGGCTGTTCTATTTAGGCATGATTGAAACTTTTTATTCAGGGAAACAGAGTCTACTGGGTAGTAGTGCGATTGAGCACGGAAGTTTGCAGGAATATCTCCTGATAAATAGGTCACTTCCATTTCATTAAATATTTCTTTCGAAAAGTGTAAAGCAGATGATGCACTTATTCGATTTGGAGTGGGAGACTGCCCTGGATGGTGTAAGTGAAACTGTTTTGCTAGTTTTTTGCTTTTATCTAAGCTGTTTTCAAAAGGAAGCTTGTTCTGAGCAAGAACCTGAGACATCATTTTGGTTAGCGTTAATTCAACCACTGCTTTGGACTTTGGATGGTGGAGGATATTGTAACGCAGTGTTTTACTTTCCTTGTTAAAGTAACATCCAAAAATGGACTTTAATTGTCGCCCGTTCTCAACTTTCAAGTTCTTGAGCCGCTCTGGGTTTAGGCCAGTGCAGAAGAGTATCAGGGTATATACATATTCGGTTTTATGTTTTGACCGTAGGGACTTTAGATAGTCTGTAATGGTATGTATGGTTAAGCGGCTCATGTCCATCACGCTGATAATATTTCTCGAAGATTGCTGGTTAAGTCTTCCTCGCATTGCTAGCCTATCATCATATGTGGTTAATTTTGATCCACCTTTTGGAGCTACACGGTAGAGAGTTTTTTGTTGGTTTGATTCGGGTTGAGGGTAAGAAATTTGAATATCTGCACCATCTTCAGAAGTAAGAGTTGAAGGCACCTTGAGAATATCAGTCTTAGAGACTTGTTTTACAAACTGCTTATTTTTTCGAACTCCAGCCTCACGCTCCCCAGACATTAATTCAACAAACTTAACTAATTTTCGCGTGTAAGCAGTTTCTTGACCATATAATTTGAATAGCTCATTTTGATAATATTCGATAAGGGAGATACGAAAAAGTGAAGGGCTGGATAGGGATGCCAAATTTAGAAAGTTGTCCTTTTCTAAACGCAAGAGAATATCACGGGTTGAGTATGCATCTGCGTAATATATAGAAGGGTCAATATCGTCTTCCTGCCTAGAATTGAGATTGAAGGTTTCCTTATATATTTCAATTGCACGCTGTTTTACTGTGTTGTTAGACCATTGATGTTCATTGATTTTCATGATAGCAAAAAACACAGGATAATCAGTACCTAGCTTAACTTTACTATCTTGTTCTTTATGTGTAATACGCATGAGTGACCCTGTTTCTTCTAAATCCTCAAGTTCAATTATTTTTGAGAAATGTTTCAGGGTGGCTGGTGGCTGGTAAATGTTTAGTAGTTGAACCAAGTTATCTAAATCGATATCTGCCGTGGCAAGGAAGTTTTGGGCTTCATAAATAACGTCAAACGGATGTTTATGTTCATTCATGATTTTTTACCTAGCTTGTTAGAAACAATCTCCCATACTTTTGTGAGATCCCCGTCGTTTTCGGATAGCCTTTGATTGATAAATTCTAATATGTGTTTTACTTTCCTCCCAGATTTTTCAACAATTGTGTGAAGTTTCCATACGCCGTTGGTTTCTTCAGCAAAGCTATTCCAGTCTTTTATTGTAATTTTTTTAAAACTGGGTGTAGCAGGTTTTTCCTCACGTATAGAATCATTGATAGGTGAGGCTGATACTTCTTCTTCGGGTATAGATTGATTTACATCATCTAACATCCTGTTATCGTTTGTTGAGACTGATACTTTTTTCTGGGTTAAGTTATTACCTTTGCTTTCTGTACTTTTTGAAAACCTGTTAATTTGCCGAGAGCAATACAGGTCGCAACCCAATAAGTTGTTCATCTCGGTTGTGGGGTTCTTTATATTATACGCTTCATTGATGCGCTGTTTTAGTGCTTTGTTATTCAGTAGCTGGTCTTTAATTTGTTTGCGATTAAAATGCGCGCGGTTTGTGTGGATACTCTTTAACAAGCTAATTGCCTTGATGTTTTCGTGCTCATTAATTACTAAAGCTTGTAGTTTGTTAAAGCTTTTATTTGCAACATCAACTGCCCAAGTTGACTGCGGCTGAATAAGTTCATAGATACCATCATAATCGACTAAAATTGGTATTGGGTAAACTAAGATGCTTCCTTCTTTTATTGTTTCGGGTGGTTTCCAGCCTATAACTCTTTCAATTGGAACATCTTGAAAGGTAAAGGGGACTTCAATGTTTGGTGCTATGATTAATGTATTGTTCAAATTGTTCATTTTTTATCTCCAGATTTAATTTGTTAGATGAGTGATAAGAAGTTTAAATTGAGTAATGGCATGCGTGTTTGAACAACACAAACCAAATGGTTAGTGCGCTCGGAAAAGCACGTGAGTACGTTGCTTATTGTTACTTCTTGTATGAAAAGCCTGTTGGCTTCGGTTTGCCCAGCAACTGTTTGGTTTATTCCAATATCGCCATTAAAGTCGACTTGGATTCTCTGGTTATCGCAACGGCTGCCGAGCAACTGTTGGGTTTAATCCAATATCGCCATTAAAGTCGACTTGGATTCTCTGGTTACCGCAACGGCTGCCGAGCAACTATTGGGTTTATTCCAATATCGCCATTAAAGTCGACTTGGATTCTCTGGTTATCGCAACGGCTGCCGAGCAACTGTTGGGTTTAATCCAATATCGCCATTAAAGTCGACTTGGATTCTCTGGTTACCGCAACGGCTGCC